>NZ_LZGV01000079.1:0-148917 GCF_001690265.1 Gilliamella sp. HK2 | reverse complement strand
TAGCCGTCTTTAGCAATATTTCTTCCACTTACATTATTGATGCTACCATTATAATAGACTTTCACACTATTAAATTCATCAAAAACTTTGCTAATTTTCTGTTTATCAATTTCAACATTAGCAAAAGCACATGAATTAAGTGTATAGTAGCTTAATACTGATAATAGTTAAAGTAAAAAAACTTTTTATATTTTAATAACATATTTATTTCCATTGTTTTAATTATTTATTATTGTTTATTTTGTTAAAAAACTAAAATTTAGTCGATAAGTAAAAACTTAATAATTGTTAGATTATTAATTAATCTAACATTTAACTATAGTATTTATTTTTATATAAGCTATTTAACCATGATAAAAAATTATGTTCTGTATTTTCAATCTAAATTAGTATTTCATCATTAAGATAAATATATTTGAATTATAATAAAATGGGGTTGCAAAATGATTAAGAAAGTTAAAATAAATGTTAACGGTCGTGTGCAAGGTGTAGGATTTCGTTTTTTTACTTATCAGCAAGCCCAAAAACTGAATTTAGTTGGTTATGTTCAAAATTTAGATAATGGTGATGTTGAGATTATAGCTCAAGGTGATAATTTACAAATAAGCAAATTAATAAAATGGATTGAAAATGGCGGTCCTGCATCAGCAAGCATTTCACTTGTCAATATAGTTGAGTTAAAGCCACAAAACGATTTAACTTCTTTCAATGTGCGATATTAATTTAATAAAAAATAAAGTAAAATAAATAAAATTTTGGGCATTTGAAATAATAATTTCTTATTAATGTGATTAACATATGTTATGAATAAAAAAAATCTGATCTGTTTTTTACTTCTCGTCATTGTTATTGGTGTTTATTACAATTATCAAAAAGGAGATGAGGCAATAAGTCAATCAGCTAAAAATACATCAGATAAGCCGATTTATCAAAGTGATGACATGTTAACAGATATTTACGATTTATCTGGCGAACTTGTATATAAAATCGAATCAAGCAATGTTAGATATTTTGATGATGCCGGTAAAACAGCATTTGATTTGCCTAATTTGACTCTTTATGATCAAAATCATGTCGCTACATGGCATATAAAAGCGAAGAAAGCAGAGCTGACTAATGATAAACTTCTTTACCTTTATACTGATGTGCAGTTAGATAATTTGACACAAGAAGCCCAATTAAAACAAGTAAAAACAGATAATGCAGTGGTTGATTTAACTTCACAGATAGTGACATCAAAAGATCCTGTCATTATTAATGGAGTGGGATTTTATTCAACAGGTGTTGGATTAGCTGGGGATTTACATGCAAAAACAGCTAATATACTTGAAAATGTAAAAACATATTATAATACTGAGGCAAAATAAAATATGAGTTCGCTAAAACAAGTTGTTTTTTCATTAATTTTATTGCTACCTATCTCTTTAAGTAGTTTTGCAAATGAATCCATTACGCAATCAGAAAATTCAAAAATTTTTGCCGATAACAAACCTGTTGCGATTGATGCTGATAATCAGCAGATTGACATTGAAAATAATACGATTACATTTATTGGTAACGTTGTTATTGTTCAAGATGGGTTAACGATAAAAGCTGATAAAGTTGTAATCACTGATATGCAAAACGCAGAAAAACAAAAAATCACGGCTTATGGTAATCCTGTAAGTTATAAGCAAATTTTACCGAAAAAAAATAAGATCGTAACAGGACAGTCAGCGCAAGTAATTTATAATGTAAAACAAAATAATATTGTGCTACAAGGTCATGCCGAATTATTTCAACAAGATAATCATATTGTTAGTGATCTGATTACTTATGATATTAAAAAACAGCAAATATTTGCTCAACCAGGTAAAAATAGACGGGTAAAAAGCACTATCATCCCAAGCCAAGTTAAAGAGATGAACAAATAAAATGTCAATTTTAAAAGCGGAAAATTTAGCTAAAGTATACAAAAAACGACGTGTAGTTGAAGATGTGAGCTTAACTGTTAATTCTGGCGAAATTGTTGGGCTATTAGGACCAAATGGTGCCGGTAAAACGACGACGTTCTATATGGTGGTTGGTATTGTGACCTTAAATGCAGGAAAAATCTATCTTGATGATCATGATATTAGCATTTTACCGTTACACGAACGAGCACAAAAAGGGATTGGCTATTTACCGCAAGAAGCCTCAATTTTTAGAAAATTGTCTGTAATTGATAACATTATGGCAATTTTAGAAACACGGAAAGATATTGATAAAAAAGAAAAAATAGACCGTGCTGAAGAATTACTTGAAGAGTTTCATATTACCCATATCCGTGACAGCATAGGGCAATCGCTATCTGGAGGTGAAAGGCGCCGAGTTGAAATAGCAAGGGCATTAGCCGCTAATCCTAAATTTATTTTGCTTGATGAACCTTTTGCTGGAGTGGATCCGATTTCGGTAATAGATATTAAAAATATCATCAAGCATTTACGTGATCGTGGGCTGGGCGTTTTAATAACTGACCATAATGTTCGTGAAACATTAGATGTTTGTGAGCGAGCTTATATTGTTAGTAAAGGTCATTTAATTGCAGAAGGTACACCGAGTAGCATTTTAAGTAACGAAGATGTAAAACGTGTTTACTTAGGAAATGAGTTCAGATTATGAGCAAACCCAGTTTACAACTGAATGTCTCTCAACAATTATCTATGACGCCACAATTACAATTGGCGATCCGATTATTGCAGTTGTCAACTTTAGAATTACAGCAAGAAATTCAAACTGAACTTGAAAATAACCCATTACTGGAAATTGCCGATCAATATGATGAAATTAGCGTTAAACAAAATGATGAAATTGAACATATTGATACGCGTGAAGCCTTAGATAGCCAAGAAATTCCTGACAATATTCCACTTGATGCATCTTTAGATGATATTTATACCGCAGGTACCCCATCTGGTACTAATTCCGATTATCGCAATGATGAATTGCCTATTTATCAGGGCGAAACCCACGAAACGCTACATGATTATTTAGAGTGGCAACTTGAGCTAACTCCTTTTAGTGAAATTGATCGGGCGATTGCCGTTTCTCTTATTGAAGCTATTGATGAACGAGGCTATTTAACTGTTTCAACTGAAGAAATACTTGAAGAACAAGGTAATGATGAAATTGAATTAGCTGAAGTTGAAGCCGTATTAAAAAGAATATGGAATTTTGATCCCATTGGTGTTGGTGCAAGAACATTGCAGGAGTGTTTGTCTATTCAAACTCAACATTTAGTGTCGCCACCACTTGTTAAATTAATTATTGATAATTATTTAGATTTATTAGCAAATCGTGATTATAGAACGTTAAAAAAAGTATTAAATGCTAACGATGAGCAGTTAAAAGAGGCCGTCGATTTTATACAACACTTACAGCCCTATCCCGGTGATTTTATTAATATGTCTGCGCCAGATTATGTGATACCTGATGTTTTAGTAAAAAAAGTGAATGGAAGCTGGGTTGTTGATTTGAATAATGACATAATGCCGACCCTACGCATAAATCAGCAATATGCGGCGATGGAAAAGACAGTAAGCGAAAGCGATAGCCAATATATCCGATCACATTTGCAAAATGCGAATTGGTTTATTAAAAGTATTGAAAATCGCAATGAAACTTTACTAAAAGTAAGCCAATTTATTGTAGAACATCAGCGGGAGTTTTTCGAACTGGGCACAGAATATATGAGGCCAATGATTTTATCTGATGTTGCAAGCGCAATTGAAATGCATGAGTCAACGGTTTCTCGAGTGACAACTCAAAAATATTTACAATGCCCGACGGGTATATTTGAATTAAAATTCTTTTTTTCTAGCCATGTAAACACACAATCAGGTGGTGAAGCCTCGTCGACGGCTATTCGTGCTTTAATTAAAAAATATATATCAGCAGAAGATAGTAAAAAGCCACTGAGTGATAGCAAATTAGTTTCGTTACTTGAAGAACAAGGTATTATTATTGCTCGCCGAACCGTAGCAAAATACCGTGAAGCCTTATCAATTCCACCATCAAGCCAACGTAAACAGCTTTAAATTTAAAGCTGTTTACGGCAACGGATTATTTTAAATGACTTTTTCAGTTTCAATAATCATCATATCCGTAGTAAAAGAACCATCAGCTTGAAGTTCAAAATAACTTTTTGTATCGTCAGCTGCGGTTTCTTGGTAAATTCGTATTGCCTCAATTAACTGTTCAGGAGTACGCATTCGTTTAACCCATGTATCAAAAGAGAGTGTTAAACGGTGGCGAGCTATATTATTAATGATGAAACCCGCTTCAGTTAAAAAGGTTAACCATTCACCGGGGGTATAGTCACGAACGTGTGATGTGTCACGCAAGGCTTCAACAGTTTGTAGCCAAACATCTAATACAGGATGACCAGGTGAAACAACATCCATAATAATTAATTTACCACCAGGTTTAGTTATTCGATGGAGCTGTCGAATGCTTTTACCTACATCATGCCAGTGATGTGCTGAATAACGGCTGACAACAATATCAAATTGATTATCAGCAAAAGGGGGATATTCAGCATAACCTTGCTTAACGGTTATATTTTGTAAACCACGCTCTTTTGCTGTTTGCGCGACAACCGATAACATTTCATTTGAAAGATCATAGGCAGTAACATGTTTAACATATTTTGCTGCAATAAAACTGACATGACCTGCGCCACATCCCATATCAAGTAGACTTGCCTCGGAATGTGGGATAAGTAGGTTAGATAAATATTCAAGATCAGGTCCTTGCGCATGTACTTTACTGGTTAAATAAGCATTGGCTTGTTCGCCAAACTGCTGTTTTACATTATCATGATGTGTTGCCATTGGTAATTCTCATTATTGGATTGGGCGCAAATAAACGCCCAAAAGTTGAAATTAAGCTAAAAATGACGGGATTTTCTGTTCAAAGTCGCTAATCGCTTCTTCATGTTGTAAGGTTAAACCAATATTATCTAAACCATTTAGTAAACAGTGACGTTTAAAGGCATCAATTTTAAATGGATATTGCTTGTCTCCAGCCGTGACGATCTCATTGACTAAATCAATGGTAAATTCAATACCTTCATTTGCTTCAACAATTTTAAATAGTTCATCGACATCTGCTTCGGATAAATTAACCAATAATAACTGATTGTTAAATGAGTTATTATAAAAGATATCGGCAAAGCTTGAGCCGATAATGGCTTTAAATCCATAATCGGCAAGCGCCCATGGCGCATGTTCACGAGAAGAGCCACAACCGAAATTTTCTCGCGCCAATAAAATGCTGGCGCCTTTATAGCGGGGTTTATTCAAGACAAATTCAGGGTTAGGCTGCTCGCCAGCATCATCTAAAAAGCGCCATTCATGAAAGGCATGTTTACCAAATCCAGTGCGTGTTACTTTCTGTAAAAACTGTTTTGGAATGATTGCATCTGTATCAACATTAGCCGCATCCAAAGGAACGACTAGCCCAGTATGTTTTGTAAATTTTGCCATGACAGCTCTCTCCTTAAAATGGTTTGCGAATATCTGTAAAATGACCAGTAATCGCTGCGGCAGCTGCCATTGCTGGGCTAACTAAATGTGTTCTAGCATCACGCCCTTGGCGACCTTCAAAATTACGGTTGCTGGTTGATGCACAGCGATCTTCTGGTGCTAATTTATCATCGTTCATTGCAAGACACATAGAGCAACCCGGTAAGCGCCATTCAAATCCTGCATCAATAAAGATTTTATCTAACCCTTCGGCTTCAGCTTGTTCTTTTACTGGTCCTGAACCGGGTACAACTAATGCTTGTACACCTTCAGCGACTTTACGGCCTTTAGCAATTTGTGCAGCAGCTCGTAAATCTTCTATACGTGAGTTTGTACAAGAACCAATAAACACTTTATTGATTTTAATATCTGTCATTTTGGTGCCAGCAGTTAATCCCATATAAGTTAATGCACGCTCGGCAGAATGTTTTTCAATAGGATCAGCAAAATGATCAGGGTTCGGCACGGTTGCGTCAATTGAAGTTACTTGACCCGGATTAGTTCCCCAAGTAACTTGTGGTGCGATATCTTTGCCTTCTAACGTCACAACGGTATCAAAATGTGCACCTTCGTCGGTTTTTAGTGTTTTCCAATAAGCAACCGCTTTGTTGAAGTCTTCACCTTTTGGTGAAAATTGACGATCTTTTAAGTACTCAAACGTGACTTCATCTGGTGCAATTATGCCAGCTTTAGCACCCATTTCGATTGCCATATTGCATAATGTCATGCGACCTTCCATTGATAATGCTTTAATCGCATCTCCACAAAATTCAACCACATGCCCAGTACCACCCGCGCTAGTGGTTTTGCCAATAATCGCTAAGATAATATCTTTGGCGGTGATTCCGTCAGCAACTTGACCTTTGACTTCGATTTTCATGGTTTTAGCTCTGCCTTGTTTTAAGGTTTGAGTGGCTAACACATGTTCAACTTCGGAAGTACCAATGCCAAAAGCTAATGCACCAAAGGCACCATGGGTTGCGGTATGTGAATCGCCACAAACGATTGTCATACCCGGTAATGTCATTCCTTGTTCTGGTCCAACTACATGGACAATACCACGTAATGGGCTTTGTAAATCATATAACGAAACACCAAACTCTTTGGCGTTTTTTGCCAGTTCAGTTAATTGAATGCGCGCCATTTCGCTACAAGCATTTAAATCATTACTTTTGGTTGAAGTATTATGATCCATCGTCGCAAAAGTTTTATGAGGCTGACGAACTTTACGATTCATGGCACGCAAACCATCAAAGGCTTGTGGCGAGGTGACTTCATGAACTAAATGACGATCAATATATAATATGGGTGTTTCGTTTGGTGCTTCATAAACGACGTGTGCATCATATAATTTTTGATACAGTGTTTTTGACATTGCATATTCCTTATTATTTTTACAACTTAACTGCGTTGGGTTTTAGACATAATTTTATGAATACTAAGCTTAATTAGTCGCATTTAAGAGGGATACAAGTAGTTGTTTATTCTGCCTACTTGGCTTATCCCTAAGTGATACAATAAATAACATCAATCTGATTAAATGAGCTTACAAATTATGTCTCCCATTTCGTCAGTTGAAATCGGTTGTTCTTTTTGGGCTAAATCAATAGTACGGTAGCCTTGCTCTAATGCTTTATTTACTGCGGTTTCGATAGCTGATGCAATATCATCACGTTTGAAACTGTAACGAACTAATAATGCCAATGACAAGATTTGTGCAGCTGGATTGGCTATGTTTTTACCCGCAATATCTGGCGCACTACCACCTGCTGGCTCATATAGTCCAAAACCTTGCTCGTTCAAACTAGCCGACGGTAACATACCCATTGAGCCAGTTATCATAGCGCATTCATCAGACAAGATATCACCAAATAAATTTGAACATAAAATTACGTCAAATTGTGAAGGATCTTTAACTAATTGCATCGTAGCATTATCGATATACATATGCTCAAGTGTAACATCGGGATAGTTTTTAGCGACTTCGCTAACCACTTCACGCCATAAAATTGAGGTTTGTAGTACATTGGCTTTATCAATTGACGTCACTTTTTTTCGGCGTAAGCGAGCTGCTTCAAAACCCATTTTAGCGATTCGCTCAATTTCAAATCGGTGATACACTTCAGTATCAAAAGCCTTTTCTTGAGCACCGCTACCTTCGCGACCTTTTGGCAAACCAAAATAGATACCACCAGTTAATTCGCGCATACATAGAATATCAAAACCACGTTCAGCAATATCGGTGCGTAATGGGCAAAGATCTTCTAAACCTTGATATAAACGAGCAGGGCGCATATTAGCAAATAATTTGAAATGTTTGCGTAGTGGTAATAACGCACCGCGTTCAGGTTGTTGGTCTGGTGGTAAGTTAGTCCATTTAGGCCCGCCAACAGATCCAAATAAAATCGCATCAGCTTTTTCGCATCCTTCTAGTGTTTCTTTCGGTAATGGGCAGCCATGAATATCAATTGCTGCACCACCAACATCATATTCACTGGTCGTAATGGCAAGTTGATATTTTTTGCGGATAACTTCAAGCACTTTATAAGCTTGTTTCATTACTTCTGGACCAATACCATCACCAGGAAGCACTGCAATATGGTAGTTTTGTGACATATTTTATTCCTTTATAATCTCATTTAATCTGATTATTTTGTTCAACAATTAACAAAATAATATAATATTAATCATGGTGTAATTTTTGTTTTTCTTGTGCAACTTGATTTGCTCTATACACATTATTTAATACATTAATTAATGCGAGCGCTGATGAGTGAACAATATCGGTTGCAAGTCCAACACCATGGAATTTACGCCCTTTATAATCGGCAACAATATCAACTTGTCCTAAGGCATTTTCGCCTTGTCCTTTAGACGCTAATTGATATTTGACTATTGAAATAGGTTCACCAGTAATGCGATTTATGGCTTGGTAAACAGCATCAACAGGTCCATTACCCGTTGCGGCATCGGAAAATTTGTTATCTCCAATGATCAAACTAACCGATGCTGTAGATACAACGGTTGAGCCAGATTGAACATTGAAGTAATCCAAAACATAATGCTCTTTTTCATCTTTTAGTTGATTGATAAATATTAATGCTTCTAGATCATAATCAAAAACTTGACCTTTTTTATCGGCAAGTTCTAAAAATGCTTCATAGAGTTGATCTAAATTATAATCTTTATCGTGATAACCTAATTCTTCAAGGCGATGTTTAACAGCAGCTCGCCCTGATCGAGATGTTAAATTTAATTGAATTTGATTTAACCCGATTGATTCAGGTGTCATGATTTCGTATGTTTCTCGATTTTTTAGCACACCATCTTGGTGGATCCCTGAGGAGTGGGCAAAAGCATTACTACCAATAACAGCTTTGTTAGCTGGAATTGGTGTATTGGTTATTTGGCTTACTATTTGACTGGTACGATAAATCTCTTGATGATTAATATTGGTATGAACATTTAATATATTTTGACGGATTTTAATGGCCATGATGACTTCTTCAAGTGCGGTGTTACCCGCACGTTCGCCTAAGCCATTCATCGCCCCTTCAATCTGCCTAGCACCTTCTTGAATCGCGCTAATCGAGTTAGCCACCGACATGCCCAAGTCATCATGGCAATGAACAGAGATAATCGCCTGATCAATGTTTGGGACACGTTCAAATAAGGTATGAATAATGCCACCAAATTGATAAGGGACAGTATAACCGACAGTATCTGGAATATTGATCGTTTTTGCCCCCGCTTTAATTGCTGCTTCAACGATCCTACATAAGTTATCAATTGGGGTACGGCCTGCATCTTCACAAGAAAACTCCACATCATTAGTATAATTACGTGCACGCTTAATACAGTGCACTGCTCGTTCAATGACATCATCAAATGTCATTTTTAATTTATCTTTGACGTGTAAAGTTGATGTTGCCATAAAGGTATGAATACGAAACTCATCAGCAACCTTTAAGGCTTCTGCTGCAACATCAATATCTTTATCGACACATCGAGATAAAGCACAAACTCGGCTATCTTTTATTGTTTTAGCAATCGTCTGTACTGATTCAAAATCACCTGGTGATGAAATGGGAAAACCAACTTCCATTACATCAACTCGCATTCTTTCTAACGCTAGCGCAATTTGTAGTTTTTCTTTAACACTCAAACTTGCTTGTAATGCTTGTTCACCATCACGTAGTGTGGTATCAAAAATAATGACATGATCGCTCATTGTTTTTCCTTATTATATATTTTAGCGCTATCTCGGTATTTCAAGTTAAAAAACAAAAAACCCGCACTTTAGCGCGGGTTCTTGTTAATCTGTCGAGTTGTTTAATAAACTATCTTTTTTACTCCACACACAAGCCATCCGCGCAAAATGATGCGAGAAGAAGGCTGAGGAGGAGAGAGTATAATTTAATCAACACACGAATTCCTAAATTTAACTAATTAAAAAGTGAATTGATTATATTTTTACCAAATGATATAAGTTGTGTCAATGATTATTTAAAATAAGACGTGTTATCAAACGGAATAGAAAAAGGCTTAACAACTACAATCAATTTATCTATTGCATAAATAAGTTGAGCAATTTATGGCTAAGCTTATAATAGTGCTATCTTTCTTTTATTGAGGATGAATATTATGAATATAGTTGATATTTCTCAAAAACGTTATACGACCAAACACTATGATCAAACTAAAAAAATTCCAACTGACCAATTTGACCAATTGTTAACCGTTTTAAGAAACAGCCCATCATCGGTTAATTCACAGCCATGGCATTTTTATGTTATTGATAACGATGCAGCCAAGAACAAAATCTTACCTGCTATTGCTGAATTTAATCAGCCAAGAATAACAGGCGCTTCCCATACTATTGTTTTTTGCATTAAAACGCCATTAGACGAAACCCATTTGGTCAATTTGTTGAATCAAGAAGATAAAGATGGTCGATATCCATCGGCGGATCTTAAACAAGCACAAGATCAAGGTCGTCGGCACTTTGTCACACTCAATAGCGCGACCATTGAATCACAACAATGTTGGGAAAGTAAACAAATCTATCTTGCCTTAGGGCAATTACTTTTTGCCGCCGCAGCAATTGGCGTGGATACAACCGCTATTGAAGGGTATGATGCTACTAAAATGGATGAAATTTTAGAGCTTAAAAGTAAAGGGCTTAAAAGTGTCGTGGTAGCAACATTAGGTTATCGAGCCGAAAATGACGGAAATGCTCACCGACCAAAATCACGCCTACCCAAAGAGCAACTTTTTACTTTTTTGTAAAATAATAAGATCACAAATTGTACCCTCCGCTTAAAGCTGTAATAAGGCGGAGGTTCTTTTGCCATTTCTTTGTTTTTATTCTACTTAATTGGAATTAATATACCTGCGATATAAAAATTGTTATTATTTTGATCTTCTTTACAAATCTTAACAAAAAAAATTTATTTTTTTCTTTAAATTGTCATTGTATTTTGATTATACTTAATCGCCTATATCGTATAAATAGTTATAGATTAATTTGGTTTTTTAAAAAGTTTTTTAAATCTGCTATTGAATTTAGTTAAACTACTACGTTTAAAGCACGTTTAAAGCATCAAACAAAGTCAAATAATTTAGTCAGCGAAGAAAAATAATGAAAATAGCTCAACTAGCCTTACAAACAACACTACCACAATTGCAAAAAAAGCGTTATGCGTTACAAGCAATTGCTACTTTATTGTTAGGGATAACGATATCAGATAATGTCATTGCACTAACCGCAACCACAACAAAAGAGATTCAGGGCAACAAGCCTTATTTGCACTTTAAGGCAAATCAGGATAACCAAGTTGGCAATAAGCTGAACAGCTTAAATGAGCTACTTGGCTTGAAGATACCAAGTGAAACAAATAATGGTGAATTAAAACAAATTGGTATTATGGATTCAATCTCGTACGGTGGAAAACCGTTAAGAGTTCCAGAGGGTACAAAATTATCAGATATTATTGCTCTGGTTGCCGCGGACAGCAAAGAACATGACATCGCTACATTACTACAAGTAGTAGACGATGATGGTGATGCCTCTATAGCTGAGAACGCAACTGTTCTTGGTTCGTTAAAGGCAACTTGGAAAGATGGCTATGAAGAAGTTGTGAGCGATTTAAATCAGGAATTAACACAATGCGGAGGGCCTTATACCTTAGAATTAAGTATAAAAGATGTCGCTGCAACCACCAAGTATGGTATTCCCAATACTAATGATTATGGTAGCAAACCTCAAATTGCTTACCAAGTTATGCTTTTAGGTGGTCCAAAATTATGCTACGCTCAACCAGATCGTATTGATGTTTATTTAGAGGCTGGAGATGTAACTAAATATCCTAAAGGTTATAACTCTGCAATCTGGAATGGTGCTGGTTATAATGAGGCTAATCGATCTCGTGTAGGATTTATAGCCGAGTCATTTCGACCTATTACTGGTTTCGAAGGGGTTAAGTTTAACTTAATCGGTTCAGGGGGTAATCAGTCAAAATACCGTTGTATACTTGATGAGAGCAATATCACTAATTGGGTAACTTTGTCAGGAAACGGAAATAAAGCATTGGGTGCAGGTTGTAATATTACTTATAATAGTCGTCTTAAACCGAAGACCCCATTATCCATTAATATGGAGTACACAGAAGATAATGGTAATAGTTGGATAAATATTGGTAAAGTGACTCTTCCGATACCTGAGAAATGGGCAATTCTTGTTGATCATAAGAATTCTAGTGAAAGTAAAGGTTTTATTGAAAAGGATAAGTACCCGGCGTTTGATGAATGTCGTAAAATTATTGATGGTCATGCAATACCAGCAACAACACGAGATCAAGTTAATGATTTTTCTGACGCAGGAAAAGCTTGGCGGCAAAAATATCTGTATAGAAGGAATGAATTAATTAATTCGCTTGATGCTGATTTACCAGAAGGTACTGCTACACTTCCTACACAAGGGACATATAGACCTTCCCGTGATTTAGGTACATTTCTAGGAGAATGGGGAGCCGCCTCGATATATAGTCAAGGCGGCGGGGATTTTATATGGACATCTGAAATGTACCGAGCCGATAAGCCTTTTTCTATTAATGGATGGGCTCTAAGAGGTCAGATTTCTGGTGATGAGTATGACCTCGGTTCTGCTCAGTCCTCTCAAACATTCTGTCGAGGCGAGAATATCCCCTAGAAAATTAATACTAGAATAGTTATTTGTTTAGGTTATATTATTGGGTTATTTATTTTATAACCCTATTATTTGATAGCTTTTCTGCTGATGGTGAGCATTACCTCTAGTTGGAGAATGCTCATGGTGTCTTGGTATCTAAAATATATTTATCAATTATAACTTATTATCTTGAAAGTGAAGTGTTATGTGTTTGGAACCATATTGATATTTTAATGGCATCCTTTCAAGCGACTGCATTATTAGTAACTATAATAAAATAGTAACTACAACAAAATAGTAACTACAACAAAAACGATCCACGGCAACGCTTCTTACTTAACTTTTGAAGAGGGAAAATTATAGCTAACTCGACTGATGCGCTATTAAATATTAAATTGTCAGATGATAGGTAATATATAGCATTGGTAATAATTTTTCATCGGAAGATAACCCCACTGGCTCCTGTTGTAGGTCAAAAAGTAAAAGAGATAGAGAAATTTATTTCCCCAATAAATTCTATGATTCCATTAAAGGATTTAATTTCAATCAACAGATTTTGGCAAGAAGATGATGGAGATAACTCAATCTCTGTAACAAGTGATCTTACCTTGGACGTATAAAATATTGATGGAAAACAGTTAATGTAAGTACAGAATCAGATCTCTGTTATGTATCTTATAAAATCATCTTAACCAGTGATAATGGCATTTTATCTATTTAAGATGGAGAGCCTAGAGCAATTGGTTTTTTTAGGTGGCAGCGGTGCTTACTATCTAACAGCCAAAGCTGTTGTTTCTTAGGCATGTTTTGCTCAACCAACCAAATAGTGATTTTGTCTGTGATGATATCTCTTTTGACAACTGGAGTACCAAGCCTTATTGGGCTAGTGTACAAAATTACACTGTTTTTTCAAAACAAGATAATGTTAATACTATTATTTTGCGCATAAAGAGAGCTGCGTGGTGTTTGTGCATTAATTCGTCATTTTTTGTGGTGTTGATAATTTAAACGGTTATTATTTGTAATTTATTGATGTATAAGCAATTAGTCAGATTATTACAAATAAGCCTAGACCCAAGAAGTAGAATCGTTACAATATACGCTATCAATTATGTAGTAGACATTTAGTT
Organism: Gilliamella sp. HK2; assembly: GCF_001690265.1. NCBI lineage: Bacteria > Pseudomonadati > Pseudomonadota > Gammaproteobacteria > Orbales > Orbaceae > Gilliamella > Gilliamella sp. HK2. The sequence goes on along the minus strand of NZ_LZGV01000079.1, from coordinate 135,055 downwards.
TACCATCTTTTAACAAAATAAACGGACGATATTTTATGGCGCAATATGTTTATACCATGAATCGAGTAGGGAAGATTGTTCCCCCTAAACGCTATATTTTAAAAGATATTTCTTTAAGTTTTTTCCCAGGAGCTAAAATTGGGGTGCTGGGTTTAAATGGGGCAGGTAAATCAACATTATTACGCATTATGGCGGGTGTTGATACTGAAATTGAAGGCGAAGCCCGACCACAACCTGATATTAAGATTGGCTATTTACCGCAAGAGCCTAAGCTTGATCCTAAGCAAACCGTGCGCGAAGCGGTTGAGCAAGCCGTTGGTGATGCTAAAAAAGCACTTGCTCGACTAGATGAGGTATACGCCGCTTATGCTGATCCTGATGCCGATTTTGATAAATTAGCCAAAGAGCAAGCGGAGCTTGAAGCAATTATCCAAGCGCAAGATGCCCATAACCTTGATAATCAATTAGAGCGGGCAGCCGATGCATTACGCTTACCTGCTTGGGATGCCAAAATTGAAACATTATCTGGTGGTGAACGCCGTCGAGTGGCAATTTGTCAGTTGTTACTTGAAAGACCTGATATGTTATTAATTGACGAACCAACCAACCATTTAGATGCTGAATCGGTTGCATGGCTAGAGCGATTTTTACATGATTACGAAGGTACTGTTGTGGCCGTTACTCATGACCGTTACTTTTTAGATAATGTGGCAGGTTGGATTTTAGAACTTGACCGTGGTGAGGGTATTCCATGGGAAGGTAACTACTCATCTTGGCTTGAACAGAAAGATCAGCGTTTAGCACAAGAAGCCTCAACGGAATCGGCTCGCCGAAAATCGATTGAAAAAGAGCTTGAGTGGGTTAGACAAAATCCAAAAGGCCGTCAAGCCAAAAGTAAAGCTCGTTTAGCAAGGTTTGAAGAACTTAATAGCAACGATTACCAAAAACGTAATGAAACGAATGAATTGTTTATTCCACCTGGGCAACGTTTAGGGGATAAAGTGATCGAGGTTAATAATTTAACTAAATCGTATGGCGATCGGGTACTGATTGATAATCTGTCTTTTAGCATTCCCAAGGGGGCAATTGTTGGTATTATAGGTCCAAATGGAGCTGGGAAATCAACACTATTTAGGATGCTATCAGGTAAAGAACAACCTGATTCAGGAACCATTACTTTAGGTGAAACCGTGCAGTTAGCTTCGGTTGATCAGTTCCGCGATAATATGGATGATAAAAAAACGGTTTGGGATGAAATCTCAAACGGTCAAGATATTATGCGTATCGGCAATTTTGAAATTCCTAGTCGGGCTTATGTTGGTCGTTTTAACTTTAAGGGGGTAGATCAGCAAAAACGTGTTGGTGAACTTTCAGGTGGTGAAAGAGGGCGCGTACATTTAGCCAAATTATTGCAAGTGGGTGGCAATGTTTTGCTGCTTGATGAGCCGACCAATGATTTAGATGTTGAAACATTGCGTGCACTTGAAAATGCTCTGTTAGAATTTCCGGGGTGTGCATTAGTTATTTCACATGATCGCTGGTTCCTTGATCGCATTGCGACTCACATTTTGGATTATCAGGACGAAGGACATGTTGAATTCTTTGAAGGTAACTTTACTGAATACGAAGAATGGAAAAAACGTACACTCGGCGCTGAGGCATTAGAGCCTAAACGTGCTAAATATAAGCGAATCACTAAATAGGTTTAATTTTCATTTCATTCCGCCAATGTCTGTTGGCGGAATAGCGTTACTTTCCTGATATCGTTTTTCAGATAGTTTAAAGCCTATTTTTAGATGCTTTAATGATTTTGGCAAAGGTGTCAGTGAGCAAGCGTGGGATGGCAGTTATTCCCCGTGCTTTTGCATCATCACAAATAGCAATAGCGAGATCTGGCTTTGAGCTTTTATGGATGGCTTTTTGAATAATTTGATGTACAGGTAGATCGATATGCTGTGTTGTGTTGTAAGCAGCAAGTTTATAAACATGACTAAATCCATGTTTAAATAAAAAATTTTCAATATCACGAGCGGGTAAAACGGTTAAGTAGTCATTAGGATCTTTATCTTCACCGCCCAGTGATTTGACGGTATCTTCATATTTTTTACCCGCCATATCGCCATCAGTAATAACATACCAATGAATTCCCATTTTATTGGCATATTTTATCAGTGGTTTTAACCCACATTGTGCAAACTCAATTAGCTGAACGCCTTCAGAGCTCAAATGATAACCACTTTGCTTTGCTAATTCACGTAATAACCAAACTTCGGTTTCACCTTCAACTAATAGCCAACAACGAGCAAATAATGCACTAGAGCGTCGATAAAGAATATGAAACACAATACGGCGACTATCACTCATACTTAATGATGTAGCAGTAATATGTTTTGCGACAATTTTATCAGGCAAGCGAATTAATCGGTAAAGACTTTCTAATGGAAATAATGAGACTAAATCACTTGAGTTTGAGGTAATAATTTTTTGTGTAGGGAAGTTTTTTAGTAACCGAAATGCGACAGATAAAATGATGGGGTGTAGCGAACTTTCAGGCTCTTGTAAAATTAAAATCGGCATTGAACTTTGTAAAAGTGAATAATCGCCTTTAGCATCAATAATCGATCCAAAAATGCCTAAAAATACCGTCCGTAAATAATCATTATCAAAACTGTCTAATATATCATTAATTTGTTCTAAAACGTTCCAATCCTCTGCGCTTGGCGAGCTTTTTAGGGGGGATTGCTTATAATGATAGCGGTGTGTTTGATCGGCAAAGTAATATTCTAATAATGAGCGTGCAGCTTGCAGACCCCGAGCTAATTCATCTTGCGTTAATTTGGCGCAATGTGCTTTTAATTGGCAGGAAAGTTGCTCAATGTTTTTTTCAGATTGTGGCTGATTAGTAATAGGTAATTGGGCTTGATCCATAGCATTTTTAAGCGCCATAACTGGATTTAGGCTGATTAAAAGTGCAATTAACGATCTTTCATTTTCAATATTACATGGTTTGCCTTGTAAATTGAGCAATTTATGTTGTGTGATAATTTGATTGTTTTGTTTATTAGCCGAAATTTGATAAGTAATGCGATGCAGGTTATCTTGTGTTGATAGATAGGAAACAGCGCGTAATGGCTGATAATCTTTATGGTTTAACTCATTTAAATGCGATTGGCAATAAGTGACGGTAATGGTGATATTATCGACATTACCGTCGTGTTGGTCATGATAAAAATCAGAATCAACAAATTGATAAAACTTATTATTGAGTGATAACAGTTGTAAAGCGCTAATTAAACTTGATCGCCCCCAACGGTTTTCGCCTATTAGTACGCTAGAACTTGCATTGAATTTTAACGATAGCTGGCTGATACCTTTAAACCCACAAATATCAATTTGTTCAATAAACATAGCAATCCTTATTTAAAGATGGTATTTTTCGGTTCGCTTACGAATTCGCTCCGATTTTTTGTGTGCACTGTTAATTAGTGGTTGTTGTTCTTGCAAAATGGTTTTTAACGATTTATCAAAATAAACTTTTAAAAATAAAAGAATATCGCGGTTAGTCAAGCCAATTTTAGTCGACGAAAAATACAGCCCAATAAGATCTTTATCTCGCCAACGGGTTGGTACTTTATTGCGAGTTTGTGCTCGGTGCAAATCAATAACCGATAATTTAATTTGTTGTTTATTTTCAAATAAGGGTAAATCCAACAAAAAATGACACAAATAACAATCACGATGATTAACCCCCGCAGCGTGCATTTTTGCCACCATTTTCGCTAAATAAATAATTAAAGAACGCTTTAAATGATAGCTAGGTGGCTGAGTGAGCCATGGCTTGGTAAAATCTTCTAAACTAATTGTTGGATTAAGATCTTTGGTAATAATAAACGAATGGCGTGTTAGTGGATTTAAACCTTTACGGCCAAATGCTCGCCCATCCATAGTATTAACGCCAGCTTGCGCTAAACGATGAATGGCATCCCATTCTTGCTTGGCATCTAACACGGGTAGACGTAACGATATGAGGTTTTTAATAATCTCTTTAATCGTTGTACCCCGATGAATTTTAATAAAATAAGATTCACCCTCAAGCTCAAAATTTAGCGTTTTACGTTGCTTAACAGCACGATATACTTTACCCGAGATTAACTCGATTTCTGCAAAGGGATCTTTACCTGTCCATAATTGCTGAAAAGGCGATTTGAGTTTTATTTCATTCATCATCGTTACAACCTAAAATAATATCGGTGGCGCGCGTGGCTAAATCGTATAGATCAGCCGTTTTCCCGTAGTTAATCGCATTATGATGCCATGTTAATAATTGATCGTGATTAGTGATAGCATTTTTAACGGCCTGATTGAGATCCGATTGTACAAAAGGCTCAGCAAGAACCACACCAGCCTTGGCATCGTGTATGTGATAAGCATATCCCGAAACACCCGATACAATAACGGGGACACCAGCAGCTAATCCTTCGACTAAAACCATACCAGCAGCTTCTTGCCTTGCTGGATGCAATAGTAAATTAGCTGAAAATAAAATATCGGCAATGTCATCACGGCCCGCTAAAAAACGGACTTGCTGATCAATCCCCAGTTGTTTTGCTTGTTTTTGATAGGCTTCTGGTTTGTCTTGCCCTACCACTAAAAAAGTAACTTTTTGCTTTAATTCATAGGGTAAAGTCGCAATGGCGGTTAGTGAACGATCAACGCCTTTGCGTTTAAAATCCGAGCCAATTTGCACAATCACAAAACTGTGTTCATCAATTTGATTGGTTTGTCTAAATTGCTTGCCTTTAGCGATCGACTCAGCATTATATTGGCGATCTTGAGCAATGCCAGGCGGTAACAGATAAAACCTTGATAGATCAGTATGATAATATTTAACAAAGTCAGCGATTTGCTGCTTAGTTAAAAGCATCACTTTAGTTTGGCTATGTTGATTAAACACCGCATCTTCAAAGGCTAAATAGTGTTTACAGCGTTTTGATAACTTATATAAAAAGCCTTTATGGGTCACTTTATCTGCATAACAGGTATCGCCCGCAAAATAGACATCTAAGTCAGGCATTTTATTAAATCCAACTACACAATCGACGGGGTTTACTTGCAAATGAGCTTTTACCCAATGGTAATAAGATTGATTACGATTATGGTTAGATAAGCCTTTTTTTGGAACCAAGATAATATCAAATCCAGCAGGCTTATCACCTTGCCATGCCATTACATAGATCCGGACGTGGTGGCCACGAGCTTGACAAGCCCTAGCTATTTGCAAAAAATCACGTTGTAAGCCACCAAAAGGAAAATATTTATAGATACAAAATGCTAGTTGCATGCAGGTTGCCTCAAGTTTGAAAGGGGTATTATATACTTGTTGATAAGCAAGGTGCAAAAATAGCTGATTTTAATAAAAGAAGAACAAAAATCAGTCAGAAAAGCTATTGATTTTATTGAAGTTTTTATTTTTAATAAAATCAATAACTTACTTTGGTTTAACCAACAAAAAATTCTTAACAAACCCTATTAATAACATTCAAGCTACGCCTTAGTCTAAATTAAAAAAGTATTTTAATTGTCGAATTATTTAGTTAATATTATTACGTTATTAAAGTATATGATTTTTTATTTTAAAACTATCATCCTCAAACATAACGTTGCTTGAAGTAAAGCAACTAACTTCGTAAAATAAGCAAAATTTTATTTCTGGTCTATTATGCAACTTCATCTAGTCGTTAATACTTTTGGTTCCGATCTTCAGCGCCGATATGGGGAAAAAATCTATAAACTCACCTTGCATGGTGGGTTTAGTTGTCCAAATCGTGATGGCACTATTGGCATGGGGGGATGCACTTTTTGTAATGTGGCTTCAATTATTGATGAATCTATTCAAGTGAAATCAATTGCTGATCAATTGGTATCACAAGCTCATCAAATGAAAAAATCCAAGCGCTATCTTGCTTATTTTCAAGCTTATACTAGCACTTATGCCGAAGTTGCCATACTAAAAAATATGTACGAGCAAGCGCTAAATAGTACTGATATTGTTGGGCTTTGTGTTGGTACTCGCCCAGATTGTGTACCCAGTGAAGCGCTTGATTTGCTTGCTAGTTATCAAGCTCAAGGTTTTGAAGTTTGGTTAGAGTTGGGCTTACAAACTGCTCACGATAAAACCTTACATGATATAAATCGTGGGCATACTTTTCACGATTATCATCAAACCGTACAAAAAGCGCGTAAGCTTGGCATTAAAGTGTGCACTCACTTAATTATTGGGTTACCTAAAGAAACCAAACAAGATAACTTAATAACTTTAGAACAAGTGTTAAATAGTGGTGTTGACGGCTTAAAGTTACACCCTTTGCATATTGTGGATGGTAGCATTATGGCAAAATCGTGGCGGGCAGGTCGCCTTGAGGGTTTGTCTTTAGCACAATATGTCGATATTGCAGGTGATATTATTCGTCAAACACCAGCAAATATTTTATATCATCGTATTTCAGCTAATGCGAGAAAACCCACCCTGCTTGCGCCAGATTGGTGTGAAAATCATTGGCAATCGATGAACGCTGTCGATCAGAATTTACGCCAGTTTGGTGCTCAAGGTAGCGCCATTGGGGATTGCTACAGTTTTAAGCTTTAGCCGTTCTAGAAGTGGCTAACAACTATAATCTATAATAATATTAACATCATTAATAACGGCGAGTTAAAGTAGAAATGGATTTTATGGATATGGAAATATTATTGACGATATTTCTTGATCCTTGCCAAAATATTGGTTGTGTTTACCTCGATAAATAACTTACAAAACATGCAATGCTGGACAAAACTTTACATTACGTTATACTTGTTAACGAAATTAACCAGACAATCGCTGCTTTGTTGTAGTCCTTTATTAAAGGAGACGAACAAAGGGGAGGAAAGTCCGGGCTCCATAGGGCAGAGTGCCAGGTAACGCCTGGGGGGCTTTTGCGAGAGCAAAAGTTTACGACAAGTGCAACAGAGAGCAAACCGCCGATGGCTTATTAATAAGATCAGGTAAGGGTGAAAGGGTGTGGTAAGAGCACACCGCGCAATTGGTAACAGTTGTGGCATGGTAAACTCCACTCGGAGCAAGGTCAAATAGGGATTCTTTGGCGCGGCCCGCGTTGAATCCGGGTAGACTGCTTGAGCTAATACGTGAGTATTAGCCTAGAGGAATGATTGTCCACGACAGAACCCGGCTTATCGGTTAATTTCAATTTTTCTTAACTTTGCTCATTAATACTATTTTTTGGTCGAATTTTTTAATTTATTCTTCTGGGCTAACCAACGTTTTAATACTAGCCAAATCGAAAAAATCAAGCCGATTACTAATAAGAACACTGGGATCAGCATTAATAGCGACATAATTTGCTTTTCATAAGTTTTGAAAATAGGCGATAACCCAAATAGATAGCCTAATGTCACAATTAAGGCAATCCATAATGTTGCACTAATCCAATTATAAATATGGAATTTTCGGCTATGTAGCCCTGACAACCCTGCCATCATCGGTAACAATGTACGTACGAAAGCAATAAATCGTCCAATAAATAGAGCCTGTAATCCGTACTTATGGAATAATACTTCAGATTTATGATGGTATTTTTCAGGAATATGAGCCATCCAATTTTGCACTAGTTTAGTATTGCCAAGCCACAGTCCTTGCGCATAACCTAACCACGTTCCAAATGCTGCGCCAGAAATTAAAATAAGGTTGATTAAACCAAAATGGAATACATTTTGACTAATTAACACACCAGTTAGAAATAATAAGCTATCACCGGGTAAAAAAGCTGCGGGTAATACGCCATTTTCTAAAAGAATAATAACAAATAACATACCATATAGCGTCCATAGCACATTAGGATTTGAAAGTGTTGCTATATCCATGTTAACAAATGCTTGGTAAAGTGTAATTATGGTTTCCATTTATTTTAATATCCCATCCTCATATTATTTTTATTGGCTAATGGTACCACCAACGGTTAAATTATTCACTTTTAATGTAGGTTGTCCGACCCCAACAGGAATGCTCTGTCCTGCTTTACCACAAACGCCAACACCAGAATCTAATTCAAGGTCATTACCAACCATTGACACCTGTTGCATTGTTTCAATGCCAGAACCAATTAGTGTTGCACCTTTTACTGGTGTTGTTATTTTGCCTTTTTCAATCAAATAGGCTTCTGAGGTTGAAAAGACAAACTTACCAGAGGTAATATCTACCTGTCCTCCCGCAAAATTAGGGGCATATAGCCCATAATCAACACTGCTAATAATATCGTCAAAGGAAGAATTGCCAGCTAACATATAGGTATTTGTCATTCTTGGCATCGGTAAACACGCATACCCTTCACGACGTCCATTACCAGTTGAGTATGTATTCATCAATTTTGCGTTGAGTTTATCGAACATATAGCCCTTTAAAATGCCATTTTCAATAAGCACTGTTTTTTGGCTAGGCGTTCCTTCATCATCAATAGAGAGTGACCCGCGTCGATTTTCGATAGTGCCATCATCAACAATAGTACACAATTCTGAGGTAACTTGTTCACCTATTTTTCCTGAAAAAACCGAGGTGTTTTTGCGGTTAAAGTCACCTTCCAAGCCATGCCCTACCGCCTCATGCAACAATACACCAGGCCAACCAGCACCTAAAACAACGGGCATTGTTCCTGCTGGCGCTGCTTTGGCTGAAAGAGCAACAAGTGCTAGGCGTACCGCTTCTCGAGTGTAGCTATCAACATAACTTTCTGTCGTTTTAGGGTTAATGGTTAAAAAATATTCATAACCAAATCGCCCACCACCACCGCTACTTCCTCGTTCGCGTTTACCTGATTGTTCAACTAGCACAGAAACAGATAATCGAGCCAAAGGCCGAATGTCAGCACGTAATGTACCATCAGTCGTTGCGATTAAAATATCTTCGTAGCTCCCTGTTAAACTGCATGATACTTCGATAACTCTTGGGTCAATTGAGCGCGCCAATTTGTCAACTTTTTGCAACAATGCAATTTTCTGCTCTTGAGAAAACGAATTGATTGGGTTGATTGAAGGGTATATTTGCACTGTTTGCGTAGACTTAAACGGAGTTACTACTATAGGTGTTTGTAATTTAGTTATTGAATTTGCTGCTAATACACTTTGTTCTAAACGTGCTAACGAAAGTTGATCTGTATATGCAAACCCCGTTTTTTCACCGATAATAGCCCTAACGCCAACTCCTTGATCACGGTGAAATGAGGCATTTTTTATAATACCATCTTCAAGTAACCAACTTTCATAGTAACCCGATAAGAAATACAAATCACCAAAATCAATTTGCCTTGCGCTAAGCATATCAAGCAGATGTAAAAGATCTTGTTGGTTTAGATTATTTGGATTGAGTAATTGTTCACTCACTTGATTTAGTATCATAAATTCCTTAATTTTTAAATGTGGATGCGAGCTTGTTTATAATTGATTATAGATATCCAATTATAATGGCTTTTTAGCTTTCATCACTCTTCTTCTTAACGTATCGTTTTCTGAAACTCTTTTCTACAAAATAGTTTTGATTACATTAATACAACATCGTATTGTTCTTGAATATAAAGCGGTTCAACTTTCACTTCGACGCGTTTACCCACAAAGATTTCAACTTCAGCTAAAGCGTGCGATTCATCATTAGTTAACGCGTTAGCTACGGCAGCTGAAGCATAAACTAAAAAATACTCCGAGTGATGCGCTTTATACACACGAACGATTTCACGCAAAATTTCGTTACAAATAGTTTCTACTGATTTGACCATGCCTCGTCCTTTGCAAGCAGGGCACTGTTCGCACAAAATATGCCCGATACTTTCGCGTGTTCGCTTGCGTGTCATTTCGACTAAACCTAAACTCGAAAATAAATTAACGGTAGTTCTTGCTCGATCTTTAGATAAAGAATCATGGAGTGATTGTAACACCCGTTCACGATGCAGGTCTTCTTGCATATCAATAAAATCAATAATAATAATGCCACCTAAATTACGTAAACGCAATTGGCGAGCAATCGCAATTGTTGCCTCAATATTGGTATTAAAAATCGTTTCTTCTAAATTTCGATGACCTACAAATGCGCCAGTATTGATATCAATGGTTGTCATAGCTTCAGTTTGATCAATAATCAAATACCCGCCAGATTTCAATTTGACTTTACGATCTAATGCTCTTTGGATCTCGTTTTCGGTATCATAAAGATCGAAAATGGGAATATTACCACGATAATGCGATAATTTACTGGTCACTTCAGGCATAAATTCTTGTGTGAATTCAATTAATAAATCATATGTTAACTTTGAATCCACCAAAATCCGTTCAATTGGCGCGCCAACAAAATCACGCAACACACGTTGTGATAATGCTAATTCACCATATATTAGATTTTTACTTACTGGGCGCGCCATACGCTGTTGAATTTTAGCCCAAAGTCGTTTTAGAAAATTGGCATCTTGTTCTAATTCATAGGCATTTGCGCCTTCTGCTGCGGTTCTAACAATAAATCCGCCTTCGTTAGTGACATATTGCTCGACAATACTTTTTAGCCTTTCGCGCTCTTGTTCGCTTTCTATGCGTTGTGAAGTGGCCACATGTGCAGAATTTGGCCCAGGCATTAATACTAAATAACGCGATGGTAAAGTTATATCGGTTGTCAGCCTAGCGCCTTTAGTGCCTAGAGGATCTTTAACTACTTGTACCATTAAATCTTGCCCTTGGCGGACAAGTTCAGAGATATCTTTTACTTGAAATTGTTCTTGTTCAGTATCAGATACACACTCAGTATGAGGCATAATATCTGATGCATGTAAAAAAGCCGCTTTTTCAAGTCCAATGTCCACAAAAGCCGCCTGCATTCCAGGTAATATACGGATTACTTTACCTTTATAGATGTTGCCAACAATACCTCGTCTAGATTCACGATCAACATGAATTTCTTGTAGTACGCCATCTTCAATATAAGCGACGCGAGTTTCAGACGGTGTTATATTCATTAATAATTCAACAGACATAAGATTCCTTTTTAATTGATAGCAAAGTTTCGTCTTATTAGCCGCAAAAATAGATAGATGACAATCCATAATAAGCCATCAATACAACTTGATAGCAAAATTAATGGTGATATCGTTATAGTATGATAGATACTGACTTGGAGTAAAAATACCAGTAAATTATAACATACTGATACCCCAAAAATAATAAACGATTGTTGCCACAAAGCTAAATTGCGTATCAATTGGAATTTAAAAACAAGTAAATAAGCAATACATGAATAAATAAAAGCATGGCTTCCCAAAATCGAGCCTGTGCATAGATCTATCAATGCTCCAAATACAAAAGCGGTTCCAATCCCAACTCGATGTGGAAGTGCAATTAACCAATAAGCAAAAATAAGGAGCAGCAAATGTGGTTTAAATATATTATATTCTGGTGACCACGGTATAATTTGCAAACATAAGCCAATAAATAACGTTATCCAAATAATCAATATTCGATTACGTTCCCTCATGTTTCACTCCTTGATTTTCCCCTAATAACAATAAATAACGTAAGCGTTTTAAATCAGCTGTTGGTGTTGCTGAAATAATAGGCGTTGAATCTGTAAGATCTAGTTTTACTGAGCTGACTATCGCAACAGGATAACCTTCAGGGAATCGTCCATCCAGCCCAGAAGTAACTAAAACATCACCTACTTTTATGTCCACGTTATTAGGCATAAATTCTAATATTAAATCATTATTACATCCGTTACCCACAGCGATCATACCAATATCATTTCTTTGTACCTGAACAGGTATTGCATGTTGATAATCGCACACTAAAATTGCACGGCTGGTTGATTGAGCCGTTTCATAAATTTGTCCAATAATGCCTTTTTCATCTACAACAGGCTGCCCAACATAAACACCATCTTGTTTGCCTTTATTGACAACAAATTGATAAACATAAGGATTGGTATCTGTAAGTAATACTTGCGCAGCCATCTTATGTTCATCATGCCTTAAAGGAGAGCCTAGCAATTCACGAAGTCTTGCATTTTCATGTTTTAAATGGTTAAGTAATAATAGATCATTCTTTTGTTGTAATAAGGTTTCATGCAATTTTGCATTTTCATCTATTAAGGCTTCTCGCGTTTTAGACATTTCATAAAGCGAATCAAACGACGACTTTGGTGCATCTGAAACATAATATAAGGGCGAAATAATGGTATCTAAATAGTAGCGAATCTCTTTAAATGGGCGATAATTGATATCTAATACAATTAGGATCAATGCAAGCGCCAGAGAAGTAAATAATTGTACACTGAGAGGCGAACGTTTAGAAAAAAGTAATTTCATTGTTCAGTACTTACCTGTTTTATACTTGAGATCTACTTATGTTAAGAAATGGTTCCGCCGACAATGTCGGCGGTAGAAAATATGAGTTGTTTACTGACTAATTATTTCATTAACATGAAGATAATTAACAATTACTCTTCACTAAAGAGATCTCCACCATGCATGTCTACCATATCTAATGCTCTGCCGCCCCCTCTAGCAACACATGTTAGTGGATCTTCTGCTACAACAACATGAATACCAGTTTCTGCTGATAATAATTTATCGATGTTACGCAATAAAGCACCTCCACCGGTTAAAACCATGCCATGTTCTGAAATGTCAGAAGCAAGCTCAGGAGGACACTGCTCTAATGCAACTTTAACGGCACTTACAATACCACTTAATGGTTCTTGTAATGCCTCTAAAATTTCATTAGAGTTTAAAGTAAAGCTACGTGGTACACCTTCAGCAAGGTTACGTCCACGTACTTCAATTTCAAGTACTTCATCACCAGGGTAGGCACTACCTATAAAATGTTTGATTTTTTCGGCAGTAGCTTCACCAATTAATGCACCATAATTACGGCGAACATAGTTAATAATCGCCTCATCAAATCGGTCGCCACCGATGCGTGCCGATGCCGAATAAACCACACCATTTAATGAAATGACTGCTACTTCAGTAGTTCCACCACCAATATCAACGACCATTGAACCTGTTGGTGCAGAGACTGGTAAATCTGCACCAATAGCCGCAGCCATTGGCTCTTCAATTAAATATACTTCACGGGCCCCCGCACCTAGTGCTGACTCACGAATTGCACGGCGCTCAACTTGTGTCGCGCCGACAGGAACACAAACAAGGACTCGTGGGCTTGGTCTTAAAAAACTATGGCTATGTACTTGGCGAATAAAATACTGCAACATTTTTTCAGTGACTGAAAAATCGGCAATAACACCATCTTTCATTGGTCTTATAGCTGCAATATTACCAGGCGTTCGCCCTAACATCTGTTTCGCAGCTTGTCCAACAGCGGCAACGCTTTTCGGTGTGCCTGTGCGATGATCTTGGCGTATCGCTACCACTGAAGGTTCGTTTAATACAATGCCTTGCCCTTTTACATAAATAAGTGTGTTTGCTGTACCTAAATCGATGGATAAATCATTTGAAAACAAGCCGCGAACTTTTTTGAACATAATAAAAACTCTTCCTAGAATGAATCTTGTTTAAGTATATTTTCGTGTTTAAAAGCAAACCATGGAATCAAAAAATATCTATTTTCAGCTTTATCCAAGCTAAATAGAGTGCCATTTAATTCTTCTAAACCACGGCTAACCCCAATAATAACTAACGTTGGCTATTGTATCGCAATTATAAAATAATACCTAGAAAATAGTATAACATGTGTTTGTAAAGGAGATATATAATGACAAATTCTGTTTTACAGTGTATTCTTCCGCGTTAATGTTGAGTTACAACCTTGTTATTGGCGAAAGACTCTTTTTGTCAATGGCGAGGATGCAGTAAAAATAATTGTTACTTATATCAAATAAACACGGTGTAATTCATGGATATACGCAAAATTAAAAAATTAATTGAATTAGTTGAAGAGTCAGGTATTTCTGAACTTGAAATTTCTGAAGGTGAAGAGTCGGTTCGAATTAGTCGTTCTGCTCCTACCACAAACTATTCGGCGCCAGTACAAAATATTCAAATTCCTCAACCAGCTCCTGTCGTTGTGGCTCCAACAGTTCAAGCCGAAGTTGTAACAGATGCTGTTGCAACTGATGGTACAACAATTAAATCCCCTATGGTTGGAACTTTTTATCGTACACCAAGTCCAGAATCAAAAGCTTTTGTTGAAGTTGGTCAAACAGTAAATGTTGGTGATGTGCTTTGCATCGTCGAAGCGATGAAAATGATGAACCAGATTGAATCAGAAAAAGCTGGTACAATAAAAGCCATCTTGGTTGAAAATGGTCAACCAGTTGAATTTGATCAGCCACTATTCATTATTGAATAATCTGAATTTATTATTGACTATACGATTAAGAGATTGAATATGCTTGATAAAATTCTTATTGCGAACCGTGGAGAAATAGCTCTACGTATATTACGAGCATGTAAAGAACTTGGAATTAAAACTGTCGCTGTTCATTCGACGGCAGATAAAGATTTAAAACATGTATTACTAGCAGATGAAACAGTCTGTATTGGTTCAGCTGCTTCAGCAAAAAGCTATCTTAATGTTCCCGCATTAATTTCAGCTGCAGAAGTCACTTGCGCAGCAGCTATCCATCCTGGATATGGTTTTTTATCTGAGAATGCAGATTTTGCTGAACAAGTTGAACGTTCAGGCTTTATTTTTATTGGTCCAAAACCTGATACTATTCGCCTAATGGGGGATAAAGTCTCTGCAATTCATGCGATGAAAAAAGCTGGTGTACCTTGTGTTCCTGGTTCAGATGGTCCGTTAGGTGGCGATATTGAAACCAATAAACAAATCGCTAAACAAATCGGCTATCCTGTTATTATTAAAGCCTCTGGTGGAGGCGGTGGTCGTGGTATGCGTATTGTTCGTGAAGAGAAGGATCTTGAACAATCAATTAATATGACCAAGCTAGAAGCCAAAACAGCGTTTAATAATGATATGGTTTACATGGAAAAATTTTTAGAAAATCCACGCCATATCGAAATCCAAGTTCTTTCTGATGGCCAAGGCCATGCCGTTTATTTAGGTGAGCGTGATTGCTCAATGCAAAGACGCCATCAAAAGGTTGTGGAAGAAGCCCCTGCGCTTGGTATTACCCCTAAAATGCGTCAATTTATTGGTGAGCGTTGCGTTAATGCATGTATTGAGATCGGTTACCGTGGTGCTGGTACATTTGAATTCTTGTTTGAGAATGGCGAATTTTATTTCATTGAAATGAACACCCGTATTCAAGTAGAACATCCTGTTACTGAAATGGTAACCGGCGTTGACTTAATCAGAGAGCAAATTTCAATCGCCGCAGGCAATCCTCTATCAATTAAACAAAGTGATATTGAAATTAAAGGCCACGCAATTGAATGCCGAATTAATGCCGAGGATCCAAAAACGTTTATGCCTTCACCAGGGAAAATTACCCGTTTTCATGCTCCTGGCGGTTTTGGTATTCGTTGGGAATCGCATATTTATGCTGGTTATACTGTTCCTCCTTATTATGATTCAATGATTGGTAAATTAATTGCTTATGGTGAAACCCGTGAAGTTGCTATTGCCCGTATGAAAAATGCATTAGCTGAACTGGTTATTGATGGCATTAAAACCAATATTGATCTTCATATTGATATTATGAATGATAAAGGTTTCCAAAAAGGCGGCACAAACATTCATTATTTAGAAAAGAAATTAGGCATTTATGAGTAACAAAATAATCCCTATTTATTAGGGATTATTTCTATATAAAAGAATCAATAAGGTATGGGTAAAAATAAATGAAAAATTGGAAAAGAAGTGCTGAAGAAATTTTAACATTAGGTCCTGTTATTCCCGTTATTGTTATTGAGCGTTTAGAAGATGCGGTACCACTAGCTAAAGCGCTAATTGCTGGCGGAGTAAAAGTACTTGAAGTTACATTAAGAACTGCTTGTGCAATTGATGCAATAAAGAAAATTATTCAAGAAGTGCCTGAAGCGGTGGTTGGTGCAGGAACAGTAACAAGTGTTGCGCAACTAAAACAGGTTACCGAAGCTGGCGTTCAATTTGTGATAACACCAGGTATTACTGATGCTATTTTAAAAGCGGCGGTTGAAGGTTCAGTACCTGTTATTCCTGGTATTGCAACTATTTCTGAGTTGTTAACTGCACAAGAATATGGTCTCACTGCATTAAAATTTTTCCCTGCTGAAGTCAATGGTGGTGTTGCTGCATTAAAAGCTTTTGCTGGTCCCTGCGGATATATGAAATTTTGCCCAACAGGAGGAGTAAATCCGAAAAACTACCGTGATTATCTTGCTCTTGATAATGTGCTTTGCGTGGGCGGTACTTGGTTTATTCCAACTGATGCAATTGCAAAAGGTGATTTTGCTAAAATTACCGAGATGGCTAAACAAGCCGTTGCTGATGCACAATAATGATTGATTCCGCCGATAAAATATCGGCGACTACTCAAAACCTAACCTTCTAACTCTTATTAGCTTCTTAGTCCACGACCACTTTCAATAAGCTTCCATGCAATTACATAAAGCACAGTAACAAACAAAATTAGCATCGAGAAGGTAATTGATAACGATACGTCTGTCACTCCTAAAAATCCATAACGAAAACCGTTAATCATATAAACTATTGGGTTAACTTTGGATATCCATTGCCAAAAGGTTGGCAACATAGTAATCGAATAAAAAACGCCACCAAGGTATGTTAATGGTGTTAATACGAATGTAGGAATAATGCTTATATCGTCAAAAGTTTTGGCAAACACGGCATTTAATAAACCGGCTAATGAAAACAAAATTGAAGTTAATAGTAATGTGCAAACAACAAATAACCAAGAATGCACCTCATAACGAACAAAAAATAGTGACACTATAGTAACTAAAATACCAGTTAAAATACCTCGCATCACACCCCCTCCCACATATCCCAAAATAAGAATATGTGTTGGCACAGGTGCTACCAATAATTCTTCAATGTTACGTTGAAATTTAGCACTAAAAAACGATGAGCAAACATTAGTATAAGAATTGGTAATTACTGACATCATTATCAATCCAGGTACAATAAATGCCATATAGCTAAAGCCCCCCATATCACCAACTCGAGAGCCAATTAAATTTCCAAAAATAATAAAATAAAGTGACATCGTAATAACTGGGGGGATGAGTGTTTGGATCCAAATTCTCAAAAAACGCGTCACTTCTTTACGCCAAATACTTTTTAAGGCAATCCAATATAAATTATTCATCAATGCTACCTTTTTGTTTTGTATCATTATGTAACAGATCAACAAATAGCTCTTCTAAACGATTCGCTTTATTTCGTACGCTGATCACTTTAATATTTTGCTGATTGAGTTGCTCAAACAATTGGTTTAATCCAAGTTGTTTATCGACTTTCACTTCTAACATGCCCATCTCAATATCAGAATAATTATAGCCATGTAATTCAATCGGCTTAGAGGTTGGCACGTAATCAATAATAATTGTTTCAGATTGGCTTTTTGCCAGTAGATCGCGCATTGACGAGTTTGCTATCAATTGGCCTCGTTGAATAATACCAATATTACGGCATAGCATTTCAGCTTCTTCTAAATAATGAGTAGTTAAAATAATTGTGATACCTTGACGATTGATAACGCGCAAAAAATCCCACATAGAGCGACGTAGTTCAATATCAACGCCTGCGGTTGGTTCATCAAGAATCAACAATTTGGGTTCATGCACAAGCGCTCTTGCTATCATTAATCGTCTTTTCATACCGCCTGATAACATATTGGCTCGGCTATGGCGTTTATCCCATAAATCTAAAATTCGTAAATATTTTTCAGCGTGCTCTAATGCAAGTTTTCGGGGTAATCCATAATAACCACCTTGATTAGTGACTATTTGTAGAACTTCTTCAAATGGATTAAAGTTAAACTCTTGTGGTACAAGCCCTAATTGCCTTTTGGCGTTTACTATGTCGTTATCTAAGTCGTAACCAAAAATTTTCACTTTTCCCGATGTTTTAGTTACTAATGAACTGATAATACCGATGGTTGTCGATTTACCAGCACCATTTGGTCCTAATAAGGCATAAAAATCACCCGCCTGTACAGTTAAATCGATACCTTTTAATGCTTCTATACCATTTTTGTAAACTTTTTTCAGCGAGATTAACTCAAGTGCAGGAGTTGATGGCATAAATATGTCCTAAATGAATCAATTACTATTTAAGTGATATAATATCATGTTAAATGAATCGACAATATAATCAATTTATTGTAAAGAACGGTTTAATTTTATTTATACCAAAGAAATAAATTATCATTTCGATATTATGGTGCATATTATTGAATGTGGTCACTAACACAGTGAATTCAATTGTGTCTGTATATCTAATTATTGCTTAAGGAATAAGTGTTATGTTTAAAATTGGCTTAATTTCAGTATCTGACAGAGCTTCAAGAGGTGTTTACCAAGATGAAGGTATTCCATCATTAATATCATGGTTGCAAAGAACACTAAAAACGCCTTTTATTACCGAAAATTATATTATTCCTGATGAGCAAACTATCATCGAACAAACATTATGCGAGCTGGTTGATAATTTACATTGCCATTTAATTTTAACTACGGGTGGAACTGGCCCTGCCATGAGAGATGTAACGCCTGATGCAACATTAGCGATCGCCGATCGGGTGATGCCTGGTTATGGTGAGCAAATGCGGCAAATCAGTTTACATTTTGTGCCAACTGCGATTTTATCTAGGCAAGTTGGTGTTATTCGTAAAAAATGCTTAATTATAAACCTACCAGGCAGACCAAAATCAATCAAAGAAACGCTTGAGGGGGTTAAAGATAATCAAGGCAATGTCATTATTAACGGTATATTTGCTAGTATCCCCTATTGTATACAACTATTAGACGGGCCTTATATCGAAACCCATGATCATATAGTCAAGTCTTTTCGCCCTAAAGATGCAATTCAGTCAAATCTTTAATTTTATGCAAATTTAACGCATAATTATGTATATGATAATTATGCGTTAGATGTATAATTTATCAATATAAATAACGGTTATTAATACTATCTAAAAAATCGTGGAGTAAGCTAGCGTGAATAGTACGCAGTTTTATTCTCGGTATTATAACTGCATGTATTAGTAGAAAAAGTAACAAGTAAAGAAACAAGGAACATTATGAAATCAACCGATCTCACTAAGACATTTAAAGAGATGCTTCGCCAAGAGAAGTTTAGTTCGCAAGTAGAAATCGTCCAAGCGTTGCAAGAACAAGGTTTTGATAATATCAATCAATCCAAAGTCTCACGCATGCTTACCAAATTTGGCGCAGTGAGAACTCGTAATGCAAAATCCGAAATGGTTTATTGTTTGCCTGCAGAAATGAGTGTACCAACAACTAGTAGTCCATTAAAAAATTTAGTCCTTGATATTGATTTCAATAGTTCAATGGTGGTCATAAAAACCAGTCCAGGCGCTGCTCAACTAATTGCTCGTTTGCTAGATTCTATCGGTAAATCAGAGGGGATTTTGGGCTCAATTGCTGGCGATGATACAATTTTTAGTACACCAACCAAAGAATATACTGTAAAAAAATTGTACCAAACCATTATTGAACTATTTGAGCGAGAATTATAGCGCTTTTAATTTCGTTATATTCAGGTCGAATAAATTTTAAAGTTTAACCTATTGACACAATTAATAAAATCGTTAATGCTATACAACGCTGATTTCGTAACAGAAGTTGCAAAAACGAAGAGGCGCATTACTCAGGTAAATCATTTTAGGAACTGGAGCCACTAATAAATGATTGAGGGGATGTAATGCCGAGGTTTGATTGCCAATCCAGAAGCAATCAAATCGACTGCAAGGGCTGAATCCCTTGGGTTGTCACCTTAACAGGTGGAGCGCTTCACGGTTTGTGCTTTTTAATTGTAAATAGGACATTCCCGCTCTAACTCTGTTAAAAATAAAAATTTTTAATATGAGGAATTCATGGAAACATCATTTGTAATTGCTAAATTTGGCGGTACTAGTGTTGCCGATTATTCAGCAATGGTAAATAGTGCCAATATTGTAATCGCTAATCCCAACGTAAAAGTTGTTGTATTATCGGCTTCTGCTGGCGTGACAAATTTACTAGTTGCATTAGCTGAAGGACGTGACGCTGAGGTGCGCACTCAACATATTGCTAAAATTCAATCAATCCAATACGGCATCTTAGAACAATTGCCAGAAAACCCTAAACTACGAAGCGAAATCGACCAAATCATTGCTAACATAGCTTCTTTGTCTGAGGCAGCTAGTTTAGCAACTTCACCGGCATTAACAGATGAGCTTGTAAGTCATGGCGAAATTATGTCATCAAAACTGTTTGTCGAAATATTAAAAGAAAAGCAAACAAATGCTATGTGGTTTGATGTACGTAAAGTGATGCGCACCGATGATAAATTTGGTAAAGCCACGCCTAAAATTGAGGATATTAAACAGCTTTGTTGTGCTCATTTAAAATCACTAAATAATAGCAGTGTTATTGTGACACAAGGTTTTATTGGTAGTGAAAGCTCTGGTAAAACCACTACGTTAGGTCGTGGTGGAAGCGATTATACAGCAGCTTTATTAGGTGAAGCATTAAATGCAAGTCAAATTGATATTTGGACAGATGTTGCAGGGATTTATACCAACGATCCTCGTATTACCCCTGCCGCTAAGCGCATTGATGAGATATCGTTTGCTGAAGCCACAGAAATGGCAACATTTGGCGCAAAAGTGCTACACCCAGCAACACTGGTTCCAGCCGTACGTAGTAATATTCCTGTTTTTGTCGGTTCCAGTAAAGCTCCGCAAGAAGGGGGAACTATTGTTTACAACACTAATAGCATTACATCTAAATTGCCTGTATTTAGAGCGTTGGCGTTACGTCGCAAACAAACTTTGCTGACGCTAACTAGCCTAAATATGCTTCATGCACAAGGCTTTCTAGCAAATGTGTTTACAATATTAGCTAAACATAATATTTCGGTTGATTTAGTGACAACATCTGAAGTAAGTATCGCATTAACTATTGATACCACAGGTACTAATACCAACGGTAGCAGTTTGTTAACGAAAGAACTATTTGATGAACTGTCAACTGTTTGCCATGTAACAGTTGAAGAAGACTTGGCTTTAATTGCTATTATTGGAAATAATTTAACTTCAACACAAGGTATAGCCAAAGAAGTTTTTGGTGTACTAGATGATTTCATTATTAGACTTTGCTGTTATGGAGCAAGTACCCACAATCTTTGCCTTTTGGCAAAAAGCAATGATGCAGAAGCAATTATTAAAATTCTGCATAAAACAATTTTTGAACAGTAATATTAAAAGGGAGATTTAATCTCCTTTTTACTTATTCATAATTATTTTCTTGTCTTAATATATAACCTATGTTAAAAATAAGACCAAAATGCCATCAATTTTAATTATAACGAATTATATACAGATAAATTATTAATGAATTAGTAATGTTTTATCTACTGCACTCATATATAGGTAATTTTTTAGGTTAATCATCTATTGTTAAATTGATTGACATTAGTTATTAATCTATTTTGAATATTGTTTTTTACTTTTAATTAATTGATTAAAGCTATTACATTAAATATCAACACCTGTTAGATTTTTTATTTAATCTGAGTAAACTAAAACTAAGTTCAATAACAAAAGGAAATTATCATGGGTATTATAAGTTGGATAATTCTAGGATTAATTGCCGGCTGGATTGCGAAGTTTTTTATGCCCTTAGGAAGTGTAGGGGTGATAAAAACGATTTTATTAGGCATTGCGGGAGCCTTAGTAGGTGGATATATTAGCACCTTCTTTGGTTGGGGGAGTGTGACAGGATTTAACTTCCCTAGTTTGTTAATTTCAGTGCTTGGGGCGATTGTGGTTATTTTTATTTATCGCCATTTAAAACAATAGTTGTTTTTATGCTAAATTGGCGGGAAACCGCCAATTTAGATAATCCTATAATTTAAACTATCAGACGCTTTCTCCCTCTTATTCTAATGTCGAATAACTTGAAAAGAAATTTAACACTTCTAAATAGAAACAACAGCCGTTGTTAATTCCACTTTTATAGATTAACTATTTTAGCCTTTGTTTGAAATAATAACTAAATAATGCGCGTAAGGATTATTTTTTATCACCTAATTTAGGCTATCATTAATCAGTCTTCATTTTAATTGTCATTTTTATTAAATAAATCTTTTAACGTATATTTGAATTAATTGGGTGATGAATAACTTAAATATGCATGTTTGCTTACACGATTCAAATAAGTCTTCTAATCACATAAAAAAAGATTTACCATAATATTTTTCAGGTTATGGAAATAGATTCATTGATCCTTTAGTGTATTTTTCAATAAATGAACATGCTCAGTGTAACTAATTAATGATTTATTTAAGGGTAAAAATTGCTTACTATTTTAAATTTGTCTATTTTTCCTTACAAAGTTCATAATAAGTAATTTCGCCATATCTCGATTTTTGTTATATTATTTAACAAAATCCATTAAATTTAACTTGTAGATTATAATGTTAAAAATATTCAACACATTAACTAGAGAAAAAGAAACCTTTCAACCAATTACTCCAAATAAAGTCGGGCTCTATGTCTGTGGCGTCACTATTTATGATCTTTGTCATATTGGTCATGGACGCACGTTTGTGGCATTCGATGTTATCACTCGATATTTACGTTTTTTAGGTTATGATTTAACTTATGTGCGTAATATTACTGATGTTGATGACAAGATTATTAAACGTGCGCTCGAAAACGGCGAAACCTGTGATCAACTTACTAATCGAATGCTACAAGAAATGTATGCAGATTTTGATGCACTTAATATAAAACGCCCTGATTTTGAACCTCGTGCGACGCATCATATGCCACAAATCATTCAATTAGTTGAAGAATTAATTTTAAAAAATCATGCTTATATTGCCGATAACGGCGATGTTATGTTTTCGGTAGACAGTGATCCAAATTATGGTATTTTATCTCGTCAAAATTTAGAACAGCTTCAAGCAGGAGCCCGAGTTGATGTGGTGGATGTTAAACGTAATCCAATGGATTTTGTATTATGGAAGATGTCAAAACCTAACGAACCAAGTTGGGACTCACCATGGGGAAAAGGTCGTCCTGGTTGGCATATTGAATGTTCTGCGATGAACAGTTACCAATTAGGCAATCATTTTGATATTCATGGTGGTGGTTCTGATTTAATGTTCCCACATCATGAAAATGAAATTGCCCAATCAACTTGCGCACACGATGGGCAATACGTCAATTATTGGATGCATTCAGGCATGGTCATGATAGACCAAGAAAAAATGTCAAAATCACTCAATAACTTTTTCACTATTCGTGATGTATTAGCGCATTATGATGCCGAAACAGTACGTTATTTTTTACTATCTGGTCATTATCGAAGCCAATTAAACTATAGTGAAGAAAATCTAAAACAAGCAAGAGTAGCGCTAGAGCGGCTATATACTGCATTACGAGACACCGATCCTGCTCATTCGCGCACAACACCTGATAGTAACTATTACCGCCAATTTTGTGACGCAATGAATGATGATTTTAATACACCTGAAGCTTATTCAACTCTTTTTGACCTGGCTCGCGAAATCAATAAAGCTAAAGCAGATAATAATATGCCACTCGCTAATGAATTAGCTGCTGAATTACGTTATTTATCATCAGTGCTGGGGCTATTGGAACAAGATCCTGTAAAGTTTTTACAAGGTGATAATAAAGAGGATGCTGATAGTGCATTAATTGAAGCATTAATTAAACAACGCAACGAAGCAAGAGCGAGCAAGAATTGGGTGCAAGCAGATGAAGCTCGAGACAAATTAAATGCGATGAATATCGTTCTTGAAGATGGTGCAAATGGTACTACTTGGCGCAAAAAAAATTAATCGGCTAATTTTTGGTTATTACAATCAGCCATTCTTAAAAAAAACGCCCACTTATTAGTGGGTTTTTTTATCAGTTATCACAACTTTTTATCTATCGACGTTAAAATGCCGCGTAAAATATTTAACTCTTGTTGTTCAATACGCGCTCGAGTAAATAATCGACGTAAACGTCCCATAATTTGCCCTGGATGATTGGCATTGATAAAACCTGTCTGTAATAAAGTTTGTTCTAAATGCTGGTAAAAACGCTCTATATCAGCATCTACCGGAAACTCTGAGTTTATATTACCGTTGCTTTTTAATTCAGAACGCTGCTCGTCAAGATTTAGCATTGACATGCGAATTTCGTAGCACAAAACTTGTACTGACATTGCCAAATTTAGAGAACTATAATCAGGATTAGCAGGAATTTCGACATGGTAATGGCACTTTTGCAATTCTTCATTGGTTAAACCAACTCGCTCACGCCCAAACACTAAAGCAACTTTAGAACGAGTATTGGTCGTTTCTTGAATAATTTTATCACTACACTCTTTCGGTGTTAAATGAGGCCATTGTAAACTACGAGAACGTGCACTAGTGCCAATTACTAAAGTACAATCGGCAATTGCTTGCTCAAGCGATGCAAAGAGTTGTGCATTTTTAATAATATCACTAGCTCCTGCCGCTAACGAAATCGATTGAGAATCAGGTTTGATGATTGGGTTGACTAAACAAAGGTTAGTTAATCCCATTGTTTTCATTGCTCTTGCCGCAGAACCCATGTTGCCTGTATGCGATGTTTCGACTAAAACAATTTTTACATTATCTAAATAATTCACATCATCCTCATTAAAATATTAATCAATCATAACTAAAAAATGCATAAAATAAGTATATACTAAAATGGCATTAAGGTGCAGAATATAGGTGATTACTGATACGATTAGATATTAATAAAATTGTTTTCCATTATAAAAATAATAAAAAAAACAACATGTGATTAACTGCTATTAATAGTAAATTAGCATAAAATGTAAAATTGAATTTTTTAGACAACAATCACAAAATAGGATTAATAATAAAGATTATATTGACGAGCCAAATATAATTTGGCACTGTATAATCATGAAAATGGCTCAAATCAATAACGGCATTAACCATCGTCTGAAAAAACAAGGAGATTAATTATGGCGTTAAATATTACCAGTAAACAAATGGATATTACTCCTGCTATGCGTAGCTATTTAGAAGAAAAATATACTAAATTGGACAAATGGCGAGCACAATTAATAAATCCTCATTTTATTTTATGCAAAGAGCCAGACGGCTTTGTCGTTGATGCAACCATTATCACAAAAGGCACACCATTAGTGGCGTCAGCTAAACATATTGATATGTATGCAGCGATTAATGACCTTATTGAAAAGCTTGAAAAACAGCTTAATAAACTGCAACATAAAGGTGAAGCACGTCGAGCGACAAGCAGTATAAAAGATACTGTATTAGAAGAAATTTGATTTATTTTTTCGATGCAATAAAAAGGCACTTCGATAGTGCCTTTATTTTTTTGCTTGTTATAATACAACCTATCTTTTTTTAATATCATTATAAAAATGACTACAAATCCTTTGTTACCTTTACGCGATAAAATTAATGAACTTGATAAGATGTTGTTAGAGCTTATTGCTAAACGGCGTAATCTTTCAACACAAGTTATTCACACAAAAATTGGAGCAAATATTCCTGTTCGCGATATGGAGCGTGAGCGTTCACTTATTATTTCATTAATTAATCAAGGGAAAAACTATCATCTTGATGATGTGTTTATTAAACGTTTATATCAATTAATTATTGAAGACTCAGTCCTATTACAACAAAAAATTTTACAAGAAAAACTGAATGACGATATTATCGCCACAGCCAAAGTTGCTTTTTTAGGACCTAAGGGTTCTTATTCACATTCAGCAACACGCCGTTATGCAAGTGCTCACTTAGATCAGATGATCGAATCTAGTTGTACTTCATTCAAAGATGTATTTGAGCAGGTTGAAAGGGGCGAAGTCGACTATGGAATTTTGCCGATAGAAAATTCTAGCTCTGGTTCAATTAACGAAGTTTATGACTTATTACAAAAAACCAACTTGCATATTATTGGCGAGCTTTCATTACCTATTGATCATTGTGTGCTTGCCATGCCGAATTCGCAATTAGCGCAAATCGACACTATTTATAGCCACCCACAACCTTTCCAGCAATGTAGTAATTTCTTAGAAAGTCACCCTCATTGGAAGATTGTATATTGTGATAGCACTTCATCAGCAATGGAAACCGTTGCTAAATTGAATAAGCCGAATGTTGCTGCAATGGGGAATAAGGATGGTGGCGAATTATATGGATTACAAGTTCTTAAACATAACTTTGCTAATCAAAAAGAGAACATAACGCGTTTTATCGTGCTTGCAAGACAACCAATTGCGGTTTCAGATCAAATTCCTGCTAAAACCACTATTTTAATGAAAACAGGCCAACAAGCTGGTGCTTTAGTTGATGCGTTATTAGTATTACGCAATCATAATATCATCATGACTAAGCTTGAATCTCGTCCAATTCATGGTACACCATGGGAAGAAATGTTTTATATTGATTTACATGGCAACATTCATTCTTATGAAATGCAAACAGCGCTTAAAGAGCTAGCTTCAATGACACTATATACCAAAGTGCTCGGATGCTATCCAAGTGATTCTATTGTTTCTATAATGTAACCATTATGACAATGCAACATTTTTCACAAGCGGTACTTAACTGGTATGAGAAGTATGGTAGAAAATCATTGCCATGGCAACTCGAAAAAAGCGCCTATCATGTTTGGTTATCAGAAGTGATGTTGCAACAAACACAAGTTGCAACGGTGATTCCTTACTTTAACCGATTTATTGAGCAATTTCCTAAGATAACAGACCTAGCACAAGCACCACTTGATGATGTATTACATCTTTGGACTGGACTGGGTTACTATGCAAGAGCGCGCAATTTACATAAGGCAGCACAAACAATTGCGGAAAAATTTAATGGCTCATTTCCAACACAATTTGATGATGTGGTGGCGCTGCCTGGTGTGGGGCGTTCAACTGCTGGCGCTATTTTATCTCTTTCGCAAAATCAGCATTATCCCATTTTAGATGGCAATGTAAAACGTGTGCTCACTCGATATTTTGCTGTTGAAGGCTGGCCAGGTATTAAAAAGATTGAAAATAAGCTCTGGGAATTAAGCAAGCGAGTGACACCTAAGCAAGATGTTGCAAAGTTTAATCAAGCCATGATGGATATAGGTGCAACGGTTTGTACTCGCAGTAAACCTAAGTGCACTTTATGCCCTTTGCATGGTAACTGCTTAGCTTATAAGACAGAAAGTTGGCAACAATACCCAACCAAAAAAACTAAAAGTACCATTCCTGCAAAGACAGCCTATTTTTTAATGCTGGAATATAATAATACGATTTGGCTTGAAAAAAGACCTCCGTCTGGCATATGGGGAGGATTATACTGTTTGCCTCAGTTTGCAAGCCAACAAGCATTAACTGACTGGTTAAAAAAACAAGGTATTGAAACCACAAAACCCAAGCAACTTATTGCATTTCGCCATACATTTAGCCACTTTCACTTAGATATTGTTCCAATTTATTGTGTAATTACTAAACATACAAAATGTTGGGAACAACCTTGCGGTTATTGGTATAACCTAAAATCCGACAATGCAAAAATAGGGCTTGCAACACCTGTTTATAACTTATTAAAACAAACGTCTTGTTAACGTTTGTTTATCAATACTCATGCTATTTTTAGGATATAATCACTGATTATTTTTAATTCTATTTAATTATGCAAAACAAACAACATCAAGGCTTATCTGGCTACTTAGTCTTTTTAATGGCATTTGCTATTGGTATTACAATTGCTAACAATTATTACGCTCAACCGCTATTACATTCAATTACAAATAATCTACATATAAAAGTAGAACATGCTGGAGCAATCATTATGGCTGCACAATTTAGTTATGCCATAGGCTTGCTATTTATTACACCACTTGGTGATAAGGTAGAGCGTAAGCGGTTAATTATTATTTTAATGATATTATCCACTTGTGGACTTATGGTAAGCGCATTATCTCAAAATATATGGATGCTTATCATCGGTACCGCAATGACAGGTTTATTTTCAACGGTTGCTCAAGTCTTAATACCTTTTGCGGCAACACTCTCAAGGCCAGATCATCGAGGTAAAGTTGTTGGTACTTTAATGAGCGGTATGTTACTAGGTATTTTATTGGGAAGAACTTTTGCTGGCGCTATATCCTCAATTGCGGATTGGCATGGTGTATATTGGATTGCAACAGGTGTTATGATTATTGTGACACTATTGCTTTCGATTTCACTACCAAAATATAGTAATACCATTAATATTAATTATTTTCAACTTTTATGCTCAATTGGTTCATTATATAAACAAGAACCGATATTAAGAATTCGCTCATTATTAGCTATTATCTCATTTTCGCTATTTTCATTATTATGGACACCACTTGCCTTTTTGTTAACTAATGCACCATATCACTATTCTGATTTTATGATTGGTTTATTTGGATTAGCGGGAGCTGCAGGAGCGATGGGATCGCCAATAGTTGGAAAACTGTCAGACAAAGGCAAAGGTTATATTGCAACAACCATTGGATTAAGCTTATTACTATTGTCTTGGCTACCACTTTCATTCGCTCAATATTCCATTACTGCTTTAATTCTAGGTGTGGTTTTATTAGATTTTGCTGTACAAGTTACCCATGTTTCTAATATGAATGCTATTTATCAAATCAGACCAGAAGCACGTAGCCGAATGAACACGGGTTATATGGTATGTTATTTTATTGGCGGAATGTTAGGCTCTGTTGGATCGACTTATTTGTTTAGTCATTACGGATGGAAAGCGATAATTATTGCAAGTACTTCCTTGGCAATATTAGGCATTACTAGTTGGTTTTTTTATATTAAAACTCATCAAAAATCTTAAAGTTATTAACAAACGTAAATGATTTATTATCTGTGTTAGCCCCGAGGGTTAATATTTAATTCATATAAAAATCATGTGGCTTATTTTAATGTTTTATATTCAATGGGTGTTATGTTTAATACTTTGTAAAAGATATCCAGAAGTCTATAGCGGTTAATCATAAAAATGGCTTGTTACATAACATCGATGTTGCGAATAATAAAAAACATGGCTGATTTGCTTTCCAGAACAAAGGTCTGTGTGGCTATTTACCAAAAATATTTGATGAAATGACAGTTAGAAAAATTATTGAAAAAATCTAAGCCTTAAATAAAAAACAAGATATACATAAAAGCAAATCGTAATTTTAGATAAGGATATAAAAATGACTATATTTGAACAACAATATCGTAACTAATTATCATCGCTTAATGTGCAATGGTTTATTTAGCTCAAGCATGAGCTAATCGTTGACGATGTAGTTGAGCTATATTTAGTTAACATCTGCATAATGTGCGTCTTATTAGGTTTCATCTGTTCCTGTATCCTATTTTATATTAAGATGTTATCAAGCTGTTTTAAAATAATATGATTAACTCTTGTAGCAAAACCACAAGAGTATTGTTAAAAGATGGCGGTTAAATACGCATAGCATATTTGATAATTTGTTTTTTTATTGGAGAACAACAATCAATAGTATTCATTCCTACTGTTCTTATCATCTTTTTAAGCAAATTATCACCATTAAACATATCTTGAATTGTTTGCATTGCTGCTAACATCACTAAAGTATCTTTACGACGAGTAAACTGAAATGGTTTTAAATTGCAAACTAAACCAATATCTTTTTGTTCATCGATTAATGTTTTAATTGTTGAGACTAATAATGCAGAATCTTGAAAACCTAAATTTACACCTTGCCCAGCTAAAGGATGAATGGTATGAGCCGCATCACCAATTAAGACAAGCCGATGTTGAATAAATTGTCTTGCAATGCGGGCTTTTAATGGAAATACCATACGAGGGTTAATTAACTGACATTGACCGACTTTATCGCCAGTTAACCGAAATAACTCATCAGAAAACTCCGATTCAGATAGAGAAGCTAAACTAGTCGCATTATCTGGTTTTGTTGACCAAACCAAACAACTTTTGTTGGCCTGCCACAAGGGTAGAAAAGCCACAATACCATTTGGATAAAAAATCTGCCTCGCACAAGATTGGTGAGGGTACTCGGTTTCAACCGTTGTAATAACAGCATGATGCAGATAATCGCGTTCAAAAACAGAAATATTTTTGCGTTGACGTACCCAGGAATGAGCACCATCTGCACCAATTAGTAATTTAGTCTGTAAGATAGCTTTATTAGCAAGTGTCAAAAAAGCAAAATCATCATTAAATGCACAGTCAATTGCCTCGCAATTATAAATATTAATATTGCTACAATTTAAAGCATATTGGTAAAGGTAATGAGAAATAATATTATTTTCGATTATATAGCCAAGATTGGAATACCCATAATCTTTGGCATGAGCAGATAAATGAGCTTGGCCATTTTTTTCCCATACACCTATTTCAGTAAATTCTTGTACACGTTTACTTGCACATAAATCATTCCATATACCTATTTGCGAAAAGTAATGTTGACTTGCGCCATTAATAGCTGAGGCTCTAATACCTATTTCATTCTGTGAGAAAGATTGGTGCTGGTGAATTTTAGTATCTATAATCGCTATTTTTAGCGCGTATTGGCTAAGTGCGCAAGCAGTTGCTAAACCAACTAATCCGCCCCCTACAATTGCTACATCAAATTGAATATTCATACCTAGAAGCAAAACTATTTATTATCTAACTTATCATCATTTTGGGGTTCAATATCATCGTCATTCATTGCTTTCTTGAAGCCTTTTAATGCTGAACCAAGATCAGAACCTAAATTACGCAACTTTTTAGTGCCAAATAATAAAATAACGACAGCAAGAAACACTAAAAGGTGTGGAATACTAAAAGACATAATCAAATCCTCTTAATAAATATAACGCTCTATTTAGGGTAGACTTTAGAACATATTTTATGGAGTGATCATTATACTCTTTTTATGAAGGGATTTCATAAATAGTTCAAGAATAAAAAAAGACCTGTATAAAACTATACAGGCCAACATGAAATATAAGGAATATAAGGAAAGAAAACAATGAAAAATCCTTACCCTGCTTATTATCCATTTTTTTTCGCTTTAGTCAATCGTTTTTATTTGTTATTGGCTTGTTTGGTTATTATGTGAGTTGTGATTTAAATCTTTAAAAAACAATTGGTTAATAATTTTGATTGCTACTATTAAATTTTGATTAATATCAATTTTAAATAAAAAAGGTATAAACAATCATAAAAAAATATTTTTCTCGCAGAAAAAAACAAACAAACAAACAAAAAACAAAGAATAATTATTTTCTTCAACTGTTTTTACCAATACATTAAAAAACGAGAAATACAAAAATATAAATTTTAAAAAAACGAAAAAGTGAAAAAATAAAATTAATTTAATCGGTTTTCCAAATAATAGGTATATACAAAACTATAAAAAAATGCACTATAATTAATAAACTAGTGATAGATATAATGGATTAAAGATGAATACAATTAAAAATAATAATGTTAAAACTTTTAAAGATAGATTGCTCAGCTCTATGCAAGGTTTATCTGTTTCAGCCTTCGCTAAAAAATGCGATATGTCCGAAACGGTAATTCGAGACTACTTATCTGGCAAAACTTACCCTTCACTGACACGTTTGGAAGTCATCGCTGAAAAATGTAATGTTTCTTTTAATTGGCTTGCTACTGGTCATAAACTAGAGTTTGTAGATTCTAAAAATAACGATGAAGATATCTACAGCGAAAATATTTATCGCATTCCTGTTTATAATAAACAACTACCAACAAAAGAGGAAGCACAAAAAGAACGTTTTGTAAGAGAAACCCCTCCATTGATGAATTATCCTATCATTGAGGGTTGGGCTAAGCACCGTGGCTTAGATGCTAAAAAATTAATTATATACTGGGCCAAAGGCGATTTAATGTCACCAGAAATCGAAAACAATAATGGACTAATTCTTAACACTGAAATAACAGGTATTGTTGATGGTGCAATTTATCTAATTGAATACGAAGATATTACCTTTTTAAGAAAGGTTCGTTTAACACTTAATGGTTGGTTATTAATTTGTAATAATAGCCAGAATCCAACCATTGAAGTTCCCAAGTCAGATTTTCATAAATATCATATTGTAGGCCGTGTTGTTCTTCTTATTAAAGACATATTTTAATACCTTTAATAGCTATATATTAACT
The DNA here is from genome assembly GCF_001690265.1 of Gilliamella sp. HK2. Lineage (NCBI taxonomy): Bacteria > Pseudomonadati > Pseudomonadota > Gammaproteobacteria > Orbales > Orbaceae > Gilliamella > Gilliamella sp. HK2. The sequence continues at coordinate 102,637 of NZ_LZGV01000079.1, read as the reverse complement.
TTCAATATATAATTGAAAGTTAGAGGGAATATTAGATATTTTGTTCCCTCATTGATTTCTTCTATATTGATAAACCGATTAATAGCAACCAGATAGCTAAATGATATTAATTGGAAATTCCAGATAAATTGAGATTCAAAGGCAACATATGCCTATTTGCACTACCTCTATTTTTTTATATTATTAATAGTAGTATTAATAAAAAACGCTATGATGAATCAGGTCTAATATGTATCAATTTTTTGAAAAATTGGTGTCATCTTATCCAAAAGATGAACCTCAACCTATGGCTAGAAACTTTTTTAGTTTCATATGGCAATCAGCGAAAGGGACTCGCTTATTTTTGTTGCTATTAATTATTTTTAGCGCATTAGGCGGTGCTTTTGAAGCTTTTTTATATGCTGCTCTTGGTAAAGTTATTGATTGGCTTTCAGTTGTTGAACCTAGCAAATTTTGGCAACAAGAAAAAACAACATTAGCGATGTTAGCCCTAATCATTATAGGAAGTACCATTATTATTGGGCTACAAACGATTATTAAACATCAGTGCCTAGCTGGAAATTTTCCAATGCGATTGCGGTGGAACCTGCATCGGTTAGTGCTTAATCAAAGTATGCGTTTTTTTCAAGATGAATTTGCTGGAAGAATATCGGCAAAAGTCATGCAAACGGCACTCGCAGTTCGTGATACTTGTTTTTTAGTGGCAGATATTTTTATCTATGTTCTTATTTCGTTTATTACTATGGCTACAATCATCGGGCAATTAGATCTTTTGTTATTAGTGCCATTTATGATCTGGTGTCTAATTTATGGCATTGCTATGTATTATTTTATTCCTCGTTTAAGTAAAGTAGCAAGTGCACAAGCGGACGCTCGTTCGACAATGACTGGGCGAGTCACCGATGCTTATACCAACATTATAACAGTAAAACTATTTTCTCATGCAGGTAATGAGGCAAAATACGCTCAAGAATCGATGAATGAGTTTTTAGTTACTGTTAATAAACAAATGCGGCTAGTCAGTAGTTTTGAAATAGTAAATCATTTATTGTCCATTTCCTTAGTGCTAAGCACAACAGGTGTTGCCTTGTGGCTATGGACAAATCAATTAATTGGTATTGGCGCAATTGCCACAGCAACAGCAGTAGCACTTCGATTAAATGGTTTTTCACACTGGATTATGTGGGAAATAGCAGCGCTATTTGAAAATATTGGTGTAGTAAAAGATGGCATTAATACGTTTTCTGTCGCTAAAGCAGTGATTGATCAACCAAATGCGCCTAAGCTTAATGTAACTCAAGGTAAAATTGAGTTTAAACATATTTATTTTAGTTATGATGAGAAAAAACGTAGCTCAGTAATTGAGAATTTAGACCTAACGATAAAACCAGGCGAAAAAATTGGTTTAGTTGGCCGATCAGGAGCAGGAAAGTCAACGCTTATTAATTTATTACTCCGTTTTTATGATTTACAAAGTGGTGAAATTGTTATTGACGGTCAGGATATTACCACTGTTACTCAAGAAAGCCTGCGCGCTCAAATTGGCATGGTAACACAAGATACCTCGTTGTTACATCGCTCAGTACGAGAAAACTTACTTTATGGTAACAATAATGCTTCAGAAGAAGAAATGATAAAAGCCGCACAAAGAGCTCATGCAGATAACTTTATTCAAACATTAGTTGATGCAAAAGGTAAAACAGGATATGACGCATTTGTAGGTGAACGAGGTATAAAATTATCTGGTGGTCAAAGACAACGCATTGCAATTGCCCGGGTCATTCTTAAAAATGCGCCTATTTTATTGTTAGATGAAGCAACAAGCGCACTGGATTCCGAAATTGAGCAAGCAATTCAGGAAAGCTTATATACGTTAATGGAAGGTAAGACCGTTATTGCCATTGCCCACCGTTTATCAACCATTGCTGCAATGGATAGGTTAGTTGTACTTGATCAAGGTAAAATTATTGAGCAAGGCACACACCAAGAATTACTCATAAAAAATGGATTATATGCACAGCTGTGGAAACATCAAAGCGGTGGATTTTTAGGGGATAATATTTAATTTTATACATTTTTATTAGTAAATAAGGACATTAAACTTATAATGTCCTTATCACTGCTTAATTAATAAAATTTTTGTAAAATTCTGATTCAAAACGCATAATTGCACTATTTTTTGATTCGTTTTTATTATCCGCTTGATAACCAGATAATAATTGTACAAAAGCTACATATTTACCATCAGGTTTTTGGATAAATCCAGCTAAATTATAGCAACCTTGAATATAACCAGTTTTAGCACGTATTGTCTCTTTAAAAGGTGTCTGATTAAAGCTTTTACGGTTTTTTAATGTACCATCAATACCTGCAATAGGTAACATTTCAATAATTTTTAGCTGAGAATCATTAGCTGAAATATATTGTAAAATTTCCATTAATTTATCAGCGCTTACCAAGTTTAACCTAGACAAACCCGAACCATCAGCAATCACTAAATTTTCTAAATTTATACCTGCTTTTTTGCGTAAAATTTGTCTAACTGCATCGCCACCATTACGCCATGTGCCTTGTACATTATAGTAATGTGCGCCTAAGGTTCTAAAAATAGCATCTGCATATAGATTATTTGACTTTTTAAGCATGACAGTTAATAGTTCTGAAAGTGGTGCTGATTGGCTAGAGGCGAGTAAGGTCAATTGAGCATTATTCTTTTCTTTGCGTTGAAGTAGCGATCCTGTATAAGTTATCTTTTGTTGCTTAAGTTCATTTTTTAAAATAGATGAAAAATATTCAACCCCATCAATTACTGCAAATTTTAATGGTGTTTTATCTGAGCTTGCAGCAATACATCCTGATAAATGATAACGATTTTTGTCTAAATAGCTAACATCCAACTCACAATACCTATCATTGGGATCTTTACTGTTTTTTGCAATGGTTTTTACATCAGCTGTTACAGTAACTGGAATATTAGTAGGTTTAGATATTGAGGCTTTTTCACCTACTTTATTTGGTGTCACAGTTGCATAAAAACAATTATCATCAATAATTGCTGCAGATGGTGGGGCATTGTAGCAAGCCGTTAAATTATTCCATGACCACCCCGCAGCTTTGTCATGGCTTGTAAATATCGAAGTATCTAAAATTATATTTCCTGCTATTTTTTCAATACCTTTTTGGCGCATTTCAGCAATCATTGTTTTTAATTTGGCTCGCGTAAAAGTGGGATCTCCGCTAAGTTGAATAATAAGATCACCATTTAATTGTTTATTACTAATAACGCCATTAGTTTGCAGGCGTGTTGTAAATCGGAAATTTCGACCTAATTCCAACTCAGCAGCTAATGCGGTTATCACTTTTTGAGTGCTGGCTGGGTGTTTGAATTGATCGCTTTTATATTTTGCTAATGTCTTAGGGCTTCTTCCTACAGATTGAACCAAAATAGACAAATCGCTTCCTTTAGGTAAAGATGATATATAAGGCTCTACTGGTTGCGCATGTAATAGTCCTGAAAAAAAAGGAAGAAGAAAGAAAATTATTACCCTGAATTTTGTCATGAATGCTTGCTCAAAATGTTATTAAATTAAAACAGTTAAATGGGACTTGCAAATATAACTTTTTTTGATTTAGCTAGCAATATATACTCAACCACTTTTATAATTATGTGCTATCGAATAATTTAACATAGCCAAAAGAAAAGTTAACTTCATATAGCTTTTAATACTAGGTAATATAACTATGATTCAAAATTCATTAGGTTTTCCAATAGAAACAATATTAGTATTTGTTGGGCTAGCCGTGACTGCAATTATTATTGATTTATACGCTCACCATAACGATAAACCAATCAGCTTAAAAAATGCTATTATTTGGTCGCTATTTTGGATAGCGGTTGCATTAGGATTTGCACTATTTTTATACATTCACCATGGCAGCACTATAGCCAGCTTATTTATTACAGGTTATGTTCTTGAAAAAGCCTTATCGGTCGATAATCTGTTTGTCATTATGGCTATTTTTTCATGGTTTGCTGTACCAAATAACTATCGCCATCGCTTACTTTATTGGGGGGTTATTGGTGCTATTATATTTCGCGCCATATTTGTCGTAATTGGCACAGGTTTGTTGTATTTAGGTCCTTGGATGGAGTTGGTGTTTTCAATATTGGTTGCTTGCACGGGAATAATGATGTTGAAAAATCAAGATAATGCCGAAAATATTAAAGATTATTCAAATCACTTTGCTTTTCGCATTGCCAAACGTATTTTTCCAACTTACCCAAAAATTGTCGGCCACAGTTTTTTATTGTCACAAAAACAGCTTGATATAGAGCTTGCAAAAGCTGAAAACAATAACTTAGTTGATAAAATACCTAAAAGTCTTTTTTATGCTACACCACTATTTTTATGTATTGTTGTAATTGAATTAAGTGACGTTATGTTTGCTTTTGATTCAGTTCCTGCAGTAATTGCCGTGAGCCAAGAACCATTAATTGTCTATAGCGCCATGATCTTCGCTATTTTAGGTCTTAGAACGATGTACTTTATTTTACAAGCCATGCAACAGTATTTAGTCCATCTTAGTAAGGCGGTGATTTGCTTACTTTTTTTTATTGCAGGGAAATTAGCTTTAAATGCAAGTAATCATTTATTTGGGTGTGGTATAGATATAGATCCAACCACAAGTCTTTATGTCATTTTAGGCATCTTAACTTTGGGTATTATTGCTAGTATTATTTGGCCGGTAAAAAATAAAGATCAATAATTACAAAAATAAAAAGGCAGGATCACCCGCCTTTTTATTTTTAGATTTATCTGCGTTTTAAAGAGCGAATGTAATAACTCACAGCTAAAATAATAAACCAAATAGGAGTGGCCACGAGTGCTTGGCGAGTATCGGCTTCAAAAGTAAGCAATACAATCATAAAAACAAAAAAAGCTAAACAAACACCACTCATAAAAATACCACCAGGCATTTTAAATTTAGATTGTTCATGCAATTTTATTTTTTTACGACGATAAGCAATATAAGAAATAAGAATCATTGACCAAATAAACATAAATAAAATAGCTGAAATGGTGGTTACTATAGTAAAAGCTTCCATGACATTAGGTACTAAATAAATCAAAACTACGCCACCAAATAAGCAAGCACATGAAAACAGTAAACCATTAGCGGGTACCGAGCGAGTTGATAATTTACCAAAAGGCTCAGGAGCATCTTGTTTTTTAGCTAGCCCAAATAGCATTCTGCTTGTAGAGTAAATACCGCTATTAGCGGAAGATGCTGCTGATGTTAATACGACAAAATTAATGATACTTGCAGCTGCTGGTAAACCAATTAATGTAAATAACTCAACAAATGGACTTTTATTTGGAGAAATTAACGTCCATGGTGTAACGCTCATAATGATGATTAAAGCAAAAACATAGAAAAATATGATTCGGACAGGTACAGAGTTAATAGCTCGTGGCAAATTCTTGTTTGGGTCAACTGTTTCTGCTGCTGTTGTACCCACTAACTCGATCCCTACAAAAGCAAAGATTGCAATTTGAAAACCAGCAAAAAAACCCATAATTCCATTTGGGAAAAATCCACCATATTCCCATAAATTTGAAAATGTAGCTATGCTATTAGTTTGTTCAGAATGGAAAGAGGTTAAAATAAGCACTATTCCAATACCAATCAAGGCTAAAATAGCAATAATTTTGATCATTGAAAACCAGAATTCTGTCTCACCAAACATTTTTACTGTTAATAGGTTTAAGGTTAATAGTAAGGTAACTGTTAATAACATTGGTATCCAAGATTGCAGTTCGGGAAACCAATATTGAGCATAACCAGCAATTGCAATAACATCTGCAATTCCTGTAACTACCCAACAAAACCAATAAGTCCAACCAGTGAAAAATCCTGCCCAAGGCCCTAAAAGGTCGTTAGAGAAATCACTAAAAGATTTATACTTTAAATTAGAAAGTAGAATTTCTCCCATCGCTCGCATAACAAAAAATAGAACAAATCCAATAACCATATAGACAAAAATAATAGACGGCCCTGCAAGGCTAATTGTCTTTCCTGAGCCCATAAATAAGCCGGTACCGATAGCACCACTAATTGCAATTAATTGAATATGGCGGTTAGAAAGGTTCCGTTTTAGATCATGCTTTGAGGAAGCGCTCATCGCTATTTTCCTTTTATTTGCTCAATTTCTTAATTTAATAAAGAATATAGGACTATAAAGTCTATAGAATAAAATCGCAAGTTGAATTTTTATGAAAACTTTTTATGACTACACCATAATTATTGGTAGTTTCTTATAATAGAATTGTGTAGCATAACTAACAATGATACTTAACTTATTATAATAATCTATCAAGATGAAAGAAAAGAAACGTCGCTATTATCGTTTTTATGTTTTATGTACTTTATGCTCTTTATTTATTTTATCTCTTCTAACTAGTAGCCAAAGCAATGTAAATAAACCTGTCAAACAAGGTCAACAATATAAAGATGGCAACCTCCTTTTTCCGTTTAACGTAAGCTATCCACAATTAGCTATTCCAGTAAATATTTCAGACTACATGATTCAAATTGCCAAAATCAAGTCGTCATCGCCCTCTTTGTATCTTAAAAATGAACATATCTATAAAGCGATAGATGATTGGATTAATCGTTCCTTAGGAACTGACGAATTTAGCAAAGTTGGGCTTAAAAGTTATGAAATGTCGGGGCAAGATGGGTATGGAAATGTCCATATGACAGGTTATTATACTCCAATCATTAAAGCAAGACATGAGCTAACTACAGATTTTAAATATCCTATTTATAAAATGCCCGTTAGTGAAGGAAAACAATTACCAAATCGAGAGCAAATTTATAATGGTATTCTTGCCAATAAAGGTCTTGAAATAGCATACAGTAATTCTTTAATAGATAATTTCATTATGGAAGTGCAAGGTAGTGCCTATGTTGATTTTGAAGATGATTTACCTTTAGTTTTCTTTAGTTATGGTGGTAAAAATGGACATGGTTATTCAAGTATTGGCCGATTGCTAGTAGAACAAGGTGAAATAGAAAAAGAAAGAATGTCGATACAGGCTATCAAAGATTGGGCTAAGAATAAAAGTGAGGAAAAAATTAAAGAATTATTGGTTCAAAACCATTCATTCGTTTTTTTTGAACCCAAATATAATACCGAAGTAAAAGGGGCCGCTAATGTTCCCTTAATTGCCAATGCTTCTATCGCCTCTGATAAATCATTAATACCAATGGGTTCTGTAGTACTGGTTGACGTGCCTCTGCTTGATAGCGATGGGCAATATCGTGGTAGGCGAGAAAATCGTTTAATGGTTGCTCTTGATGTAGGTGGTGCAATTAAAGGGCAGCATTTTGACCTTTATCTAGGGGTAGGTGATCAACCTGGCAAATTAGCGGGATACTATAATCACTATGGCCGCGCATGGTTGCTAAAACCTTAAACAACTAACATCGACGACATTCAAAGTTCCTGTTAGAATAAAGAAATACAAGCTGAATTAAGGATTACTTATGAGATTATGCGACCGAGATATCGAAGCATATTTACAAAACGGTAAATTAAAAATCACACCACAACCAGCAGCAAGTTGTATTAATGGTGCAACTGTTGATATTAGATTAGGTAACCAGTTTCGAACTTTCCGAGAGCATACCACACCTTATATCGATTTAAGTGGTCCTAAAGAAGAAGTTGCTGCGGTATTGGAACGAGTGATGAGCGAGGAAATTGTATTAGCTGAAAGCGATGCTTTCTATTTGCATCCAGGAGAATTAGCATTAGCCGTAACCTTAGAATCAGTCACTATTCCCGATGATCTGGTTGGCTGGTTAGATGGGCGTTCATCGCTTGCTAGGCTAGGGCTGATGGTTCACGTTACAGCACATCGAATTGATCCTGGTTGGCAAGGGCAAATTGTTTTGGAATTCTATAACTCAGGGAAAATTCCATTAGCACTTAGACCAGGAATGACAATCGGAGCGCTTAGTTTTGAAACATTAACTGGAGCGGCTGCAAGACCATACAATCGAAGGCAAGATGCAAAATATAAAGACCAACATGGCGCTGTCGCCAGTCGTATTGATAAAGACTAAACAACTTATAATATTAACAAAGGAACATTAATATGGTAAAAAAAATATTGGTTTTTTTATTTGCCTTAATTTTAGCTATTACTATCGGTATTATTTCACTTATTGTTTTTGTAGATCCTAACAACTTTCGTGGATTTATTTCTGATACAGTAAAAGATAAAACCGGTTATGAATTAACTATTGATGGCGATTTGCGTTGGCATATATGGCCACAAGTGAGTATATTAACAGATTCGGTAAAATTATCTGATGTCGATGTAAAAAAACCTATATTAACTGCGGATAATATGCGACTTGATGTTGAACTATTGCCTCTTTTCTCAAAAAAATTATCTATCAAAAATGTATTTATAAAATCAGCAATCATCAACGTCACTGATGAAAGTAAAGGTAATATTGCAAAAAATGGTGCTAAAAAAACACCTATGGATACGACCACTAATGAGTCAACGGATTCTAAAGATAAAAAAAATACATCTAGTTGGCAGTTTAGCTTAAATAAATTTGAAGTTACTGACAGTACAGTGGTATTACAATATAAAGATGATCTTATTAACTTTAGAAATACTAATCTTATTGTAGAACAAGTTAAAGATAAAAATATCGCTATTGATTTAAACGGTAACGTAGATAAAAATCAACAAGATATGTCATACCTAATACATGCTAATGTCGATTTAAATGAATTTCCAAGACAAGCAATCATCGATTTAAATAAGTTAAATTTTACTTATAAAGGCATCGCTAATTCAGCAAAAGAATTAAAAGGAAACATAAGTGGCGTTTTTAATTACCAACATAATCCTCAGATTTTAAAAAGCCAAAATTTATCTTTCTCAGTTAATGGTAATAATTTCATTGGTGTTATCAATGCAGATTTAACAAGTAAACCAGAAATAAATTTGCAGTTAAATTCTGATAAAATTGATCTCTCTTCATTACTGAAAATTGGTGAAAAAACAAACGGAAAGGCTAGTAGTCAACAAACCCCTCCTGTGGTGTCAAATGTTACAAAGAGCAATAATGAATTAAATTTTTTAAATGCTTTCAATGCTAAGGCTAAGTTAACTATCAAGCAACTTAACGCCAATAAAATGACGTTTAACAATATTAATGTTGATATAACTAATAATGACGGTATTGCTATATTCAGAAATATGAGTTTAGATTTTGCTAAAGGTCATATATTGGCAACAGGTGTTGCAAATGGCAAACAAAAAAACACATTAATAAAACTAAATACCAAAATAACTGATGTTGATTTAAATACATTTTTTAAGCAAATAGATACGGCACATGATCTAGATGGTTTATTTAATGCTAGCGGGGATTTACAAAGTAACACCTTATCAGGTTCTAAATTGTTAGCAAACTTACAAGGCAATGTGGCCATTGTTGTAACAAATGCAAAGCTCAATAATTTAAATATTGAAAGTATTATCCAAAATGCGGTAGCTCGCTATTCAAAAAATGATACAACACCTGAAAATCAGAAAAAATACACCGAATTTCAAACAATTTCAGCTAATGCCTATTTGAAGCAAGGTAACTTGGAGTTTTCAACATTAACAGCGAATTCAGCAATACTTGAGATCGTTGAAGCTTCAGGAAGAGTCGGGCTCTTAAACCGTGATTTAGATATTAATTTGAACTTAAAAATGTTAGGTGGCTGGAATACTAAAAATGAAGTAATTGCAAAGCTACAAAAGTTAACAATACCACTACGTATTTATGGTGAATTTGCTAAGCTTCGTTATCAAATTGATATTGCTAAATTAATCAATGATGTATTTAGTGACAAATTACAAGATCGTTTAGAAAAACTTCGAGATAAATTAGAAAATCATCATTCTAAAGATAATTCAAAGTCTAAATCAAAAACTTCTAATATCTTAGGCGAACTACTAAAAAGGCAGTAATAAAAAAAGGTGAGCAAAGCTCACCTTTTTTATACTCGATACTCAAGCCGAACTACTTATAAAATAAACTTGCTCAGATCTTCATCTGCAACCAGTTTATCTAAATGATCGCTTACATATTTAGCATCAATTGTAACTGTTTGTCCGCCAAGTTCACTAGCCTCAAATGAAACTTCTTCCATCAAACGCTCTAATACAGTATGCAATCTACGTGCGCCAATATTTTCATTTTGCTCATTCACTTGCCATGCTGATTCTGCAATTTTACGAATACCATCTGGCGTAAAATCGATATTAACACCTTCGGTTGCCATTAGCGCTTTATATTGAACCGTAAGTGAAGCATTTGGTTCAGTTAAAATCCGTTCAAAATCTTCGCTTGTTAGTGCTTGTAATTCGACTCGAATTGGCAATCTACCTTGTAATTCAGGAATTAAATCTGATGGATTTGCTGTTTGAAACGCGCCCGATGCAATAAATAAGATATGATCCGTTTTAACAGAGCCATGTTTAGTTGATACTGTACAACCTTCAACTAATGGTAAAAGATCACGCTGTACGCCTTCACGCGAAACATCTGGCCCTGATGAGTTACCGCGCTTACACACTTTATCTATTTCATCAATAAAGACAATTCCGTTCTGCTCAACCGCTTCAATCGCTTCATGCTTAAGATCATCTGGATTAACCAACTTAGCGGCTTCTTCATCAATAAGCTGTTTAAAGGCATCTTTTATTTTCATTTTGCGCGGTTTAGTTTTTTGCCCACCTAAATTTTGAAACATCGACTGTAATTGGTTTGTCATTTCTTCCATGCCAGGAGGTGCCATAATTTCAACACCAATATTAACACCAGCTACTTCAATTTCAATTTCTTTATCGTCAAGTGTGCCTTCACGTAATTTTTTGCGAAAAGCTTGCCTTGCTGTTGAAGCATTATTATCTTCAACTTGTCCCCAACCATCTTTAGCTGGTGGCACTAGCACATCTAAAATGCGCTCTTCGGCTAATTCTTCCGCTCTATGACGATTGCGTTCAATTGCTTCTTGGCGTATCATTTTTACTGCAGAATCTGTTAGATCTCGAATAATTGAATCAACTTCTTTTCCCACATAACCAACTTCTGTAAATTTAGTCGCCTCTACTTTAATAAAAGGTGCGTGAGCCAATTTTGCAAGGCGTCTTGCAATTTCAGTTTTACCAACACCTGTTGGTCCAATCATCAGTATATTTTTAGGTGTAACTTCATGACGTAATGTTTCATCAAGTTGCATACGACGCCAGCGATTACGTAGTGCTATAGCTACAGAACGTTTCGCTTTATCTTGGCCAATGATATGTTGGTTTAATTCGCTTACAATTTCGCGAGGAGTCATTTCAGACATAATAATATTCTCTTTAATTCAGTTGATTAGTAATTGAGCTCTTCAATGGTTTGGAAGTTATTTGTATACACACAAATGTCTCCCGCTATTGATAATGATTTTTGCACAATATCGTGTGCAGAAAGTGAGGTATTATCAAGTAATGCTCGTGCAGCTGCTTGTGCATAAGGACCGCCAGAACCAATGGCAATTAAATCGTCTTCGGGTTGGATAACATCACCAGTACCGGTAATAATTAATGATGCACTTTCATCAGCAACAGCAAGCAATGCCTCTAATTTGCGTAACATCCTATCCGTTCGCCAATCTTTAGCTAGCTCAACAGCAGCTTTGGTTAAATGACCTTGGTGCATCTCTAATTTTCGCTCAAATAGTTCGAATAATGTAAATGCATCAGCCGTACCACCAGCAAAACCCGCAATCACTTTGTTATTATATAAGCGACGAACTTTACGTGCATTACCTTTCATAATAATACGTTCGCCTAACGTGACTTGACCATCACCACCGATAACAACTTGCCCCTCACGACGGACACTAACAATTGTTGTCATGTTTTGCTCCTTATTTTACTTAAATAACTTAATTCGAAATGAATAGATGATATATTGGGGTAATTAATGTAATTTCAATATTCTAATTTATAGATATTGATCATTTATAGTAAATAATTCTAGGGAATATTGCGTTTACAATATAAAAAATTAGTTTGGTTGGAAGTCAATTTTCATTATTTTTACTTGATTATAAAACGTACTTGCAGGCTTTGGAATTATAGCTTGTTTCGTTGCTGAAAGTGCTTCTCGGCATAATGCCTCATCGCCATCTTTCGCACTAACATTAAGTAATAAACCATCAGGTGCAATTTGAATTTCTAATACACAATTTCGCCCACTATATAATTTGTTAGGATTAATAAATTTATTACTGATAGCATTTTGAACTAGAGATTTATACTTATCTAGCTCCCCATTTGAAACACCTTTCCGACTAGCAGCACCACCTGCTGGGCTGGGTATATTTGATGTAAGTCCACCCAGCAAGTTATCAAGCTCTTTATCTTTTTTTGCTTGTGCTGCTTTTTTTGCTTTTTCGATAGCAGCTTTATCTGCCGCCGCTTTTTCAGCAGCTTGCTTTTTTTCTTGTTCTTCTTTTTGTTTAGTTAACTCTGCTTGTTTGCGTTCATTTTCAATTCGTTGCTTTTCAATAAGTTCTTGTTCAGCTTTTACTTTAGCCTCTTGTTCTTCTTTCTGCTTGGCAAGTTCTTCTTGCTTACGTAAAGTTTCTTCACGTTGTTTATCTAATAATTCTCGCTCAGCTTTTAATTTAGCTTCTTGCTCTGCTTTTTGTTTTGCTAGCTCAGCTTGCTGTTGTTCTAAGCGCTGTCTTTCAGCCTGCCTTTGTTGTTCTTCTAACTGCTCTTTAGCTTTTCTAGCATCTTCTTCTTTTTGTCTTGCTATCCGCGCAGCTTGTGCAGCCTCTGCCTCTTTCTTCTGCTGTTGTTCTACTTTTAGGCGCTCTCTTTCTAGCTCTTTAAGCCGCTGTTCTTGGGCAAGCTGTTGTTCCTGCAATATTCGAGCCTGATCATCAATTTGTTGCTGCCTTTGTTTCTCAGCTTGCTTTTGGCTAACTTGTGTCTTTAGTTGCCTTTGATATTGTTCGGTCATGACAGAAGGATCAACCATAATAGCATCAATAGAATTTCCATCGACACGGCCATAGTTTACATTATTATCAGATATAACTCGGTATCCTAAAATAACAATTAAAATGACATGTAATATAATGGATAGGGCAATAGCTATACTTAATTTTGAATTTGGTTTATAAGACATTACTGACATTTTACTATATTATTTTTATTTAAATCGGTTGAGTCATTAATCCTACAGATTTAACGCCTGCAGATTGTAATAAATTCAATGCTTTTATAATTTCTTCATAGGGAACATCTTTTGCACCACCGACTAAAAAAACAGCCTTTTCATTAAGCGACATCTGTTGTTTTACTTCTGCTACAATTTGTTCTTTTGGTAAATTAGTTTGACGATCTTGATCAATAATCATTGCATATATACCAACTCCAGAAACTTCAATAATGATTGGCTTATTTTCTGAAGGTGAAACCGTTTTTGATTCCGATGCTTCAGGAAGATCAACTTCAACACTTTGACTAATAATTGGGGCTGTAGCCATAAAAATAAGTACTAAAACTAATAATACATCCAATAAAGGGACTATATTGATTTCAGTTTTAGTTGAATAACGTGAGCGTCTACGCATAATTAATTCCTAACGGCAACTGCTTGACGTTGTAAAATTGCAGAAAATTCATCAATAAAATTGAGGTAACTTTGCTCAATTCGGCTTACACTCAATGATAAGCGATTATATGCAATTACCGCGGGGATGGCAGCAAATAAGCCAATTGCAGTTGCAATTAATGCTTCAGCAATCCCTGGGGCAACCATTTGCAGTGTCGCTTGTTTAACTGCACCTAAAGAAATAAACGCATGCATAATCCCCCAAACTGTACCAAATAAACCAATATATGGGCTAATAGAACCTACTGTGCCTAAAAAAGGAATATGTAATTCCAAGTTGTCAAGCTCACGATTCATTGCTAAACGCATAGAACGTGATGCACCATCTAATGCAGATTGAGCCATATTGGGATTAATTTGATATAATCGTGAAAACTCTTTAAAGCCTGAATAAAAAATATGCTCAGTGCCGCTGATCTCTTCTTTATTGAATTTTGCTTTATCAAATAAAACATTTAAATCATCTGCAACCCAAAAGCTATTATCAAATTGCTCGATTTGTTTTTTAGCTTTACCTAAAATTTTCGTTCGTTGAAATATAATAGCCCATGACATAACAGAAAAAGTAAGTAATAACAACATAACACATTGTACTAAGAGGCCTGCTTGCAAAAACAGATCAATAATATTTAGATTTTCCACTTATATAAACTCCAAAACTAATAACTTGGGAAGCGCGCACGGCTTCATTTTAGTGATATCAACACAAGCAATAAGAACATCTGCTGTGCTGATAACGCGTTTATTTTGATTAAAAATAGTCTGTTTAAAAATAATAGACGCCTTGCGAACTTGCTCAACTTGAGTACTAATAGTCAACATATCATCTAAATGGGCTGGAGCATGGTAGCTAATATCCATCTTTTTTACAACAAAAGCAATACTTTCTTGCAATAACGTTTGTTGGCTAATTCCTAATTGCCTTAGTATTTCGGTTCTAGCCCGTTCAAAAAAAGCTAGATATCTAGCATGATAAACTACGCCACCAGCATCAGTGTCTTCATAATAAACTCTTGCATTCCAATTAAATTGTTTCATATCTAAATAGCACTAACTGAATTTGACATTATTATAACTGAATATGAAATTCGCTGCACCATGATATAAAAAAACACAAATGAAAACAATTATCATTTATTGCTTATTTTCAACAACCCTATCAGAAAATTAAGAAAAGGTGGCTATGGCCACCTTTTTATTGTTGTTTAACTTATATTATTTACTGTTGGTTTATTTGTTGCTTGATTCTTTTTCACCGCTATCTCGTTCAACCCATAAACCGACTATAGCTGATAACATACATGCAGCAATAAGTCCTATACACCATAAAACGTAATACATATTAGTTCCTTAATAAAGAGAATGTTTATTATTTTCGATATGATTTTTATCCAGTCTTCCAAACATTTTGATATATGACCAAATTGTATAAAAAAGAACAATAGGCAAAAATATAAGAACCACAATAAACATAATATTAAGTGTTAATTGACTTGATGATGCATCCCATATCGTCAAACTTGCATTTGGCATAATGCTTGATGGCATAATAAATGGGAAAGTTGCAATACCATATGTAAATAGAACGCAAACAATTGTTAATATAGATGAAAGGAATGCGGATCCATTTTTATTTAGGCTAGAAAAGAGAATAGTTAATAGTGGTAACATTACGCCTAAAACAGGTACTATCCATAAAATAGGATAATTTATATAGTTGGCTAACCACGTTGCATCTGTCGATACTGTTTTAGCTAATGGATTAGATGCTGCCTTATAATCAATTACACTCGTAATTTCATACCCATTAATACCAAATGCAACCCAAACTCCAGCTAAAACAAATGCAATTAACATTATTAAACTAGCAATTTGCGTCGCTGTTCTAGCTCTTAAATAAAGCTCTCCTGACGTTTTCATTTGTAACCATGTTCCGCCATGAGAAACAAATAACATTAAACTCACAATTCCTGTTAATAATGCAAAAGGATTAAGTAAGCCAAAAAAGTTACCATCATAAAACACACGATAAGCGTTATCGAATCTAAAAGGAACGCCTTCTAATAAGTTACCAAAAGCGACACCAAAAACCAATGCAGGTACAAAGCTACCTGCAAAAATGCCAATATCCCATAGATTACGCCATTTTGAATTTTCTAATTTACTGCGATAATCAAAACCAATTGGTCTAAAAAATAGTGCGCAAAGCACTAAAATCATCGCAATATAAAATCCAGAAAATGATGCTGCATATGCCATTGGCCAAGCAGCAAAAATACCTGCACCAGCAGTGATTAACCAAACTTGGTTTCCATCCCAATGAGGAGCAATTGCATTAATCATAATACGGCGTTCTGTATCTGTTTTACCGATAAAAGGTAATAAAATACCCACACCCATATCAAAACCATCTGTGATAACAAAACCGATTAAAACAACACTAATCAGCACCCACCAGATGACGCGTATAATTTCGTAATCAATCATTGTGTATACTCCTTATGCCCTATTCTGTTACTGGTTGTGTTTTTTCATAATGATAGTTTCCTGTTCCTAAAGAACTTGGCCCTAAGCGAGTAAACTTAAACATTAAGAATAATTCAGTAACTAAGAACAGGGTATAAAGTCCACAAATAAGCACCATTGTGAATAATACTTCCCCTGGTGTTAATGATGAATTAGCAACACCTGTTGGCAAGATATCTTGGATCGCCCAAGGTTGACGACCATATTCTGCAACAAACCAACCTGATTCACAGGCCAACCAAGGAAACGGTAAAAATAGAACCAATAAACGATGTAACCAACGTTTTTCACCAATTTTATTTTTATAAGTTGTCCATAAAGCAAAACCAGTGCCAAGGATCATTAACCCTCCAAGACCAACCATGATTCTAAAAGCCCAAAACAGTGGCCACACAGTTGGAATTGAATCTTCTGTTGCAGCTTTAATATGTTCTTCTGTTGCTTCAGGTATAGTTAAATTATCACGATCAGTAAAACGCTTAACTAAATAACCATAACCTAAATCAGCTTTATTAGCGTCAAAAGCTTCAAGTACAGTAGGATCTTGATTACCTTGTTGGATTTTTTCTAAGTTACTGTAAGCTAAAATACCATTTCTAATTCGCGTTTCATTATTGGCTAAAATATCTTTTAAACCTTTTACTGGAGTGTCAAGCGAACGAGTAGCGATTATTCCCATTGCATAAGGAATTTCAATTGCAAATGAGTTCTCTTTGTTTTTTTGAGATGGAAATGCAATAACGTTAAATGGTGCTGGAGCTGGGTGAGTTTCCCATTCAGCTTCAATTGCTGCTAATTTAACTGGTTGCACGGTTGTGAGTTCATGGCCTGCTTCATCGCCCATAATGGCAACTGCAATTGACATAATAAAACCAAACATAGCAGCCACAGCAAAAGAACGTTTTGCAAAAGCAACATCGCGTTTTTTTAATAAATAATAAGAGCTAATACTTAAAACAAAAATTGCGCCTGTTAGATAACCAGCAGCAACAGTATGAACAAATTTATATTGAGCAACAGTGTTAGTAATCAACTCAAAAAAGTTAGCCATTTCCATACGGGAATTGATAGGGTTAAATTCAGACCCTACAGGGAATTGCATCCAGCCATTAGCAACTAAAATCCAAAGCGCTGATAAATTTGAACCAAACGCTACACACCAAGTTACCATTAAATGTTTACCACGGCTTAATCTATCCCAGCCAAAAAAGAATAAACCAACCATAGTTGATTCTAAGAAAAATGCCATTAAACCTTCAATCGCTAACGGCGCACCAAAAATGTCTCCCACGTAGTGTGAATAATAAGACCAGTTAGTACCGAATTGAAATTCCATAGTCAAACCTGTTGCGACACCAACGGCAAAATTGATACCAAACAGTTTACCCCAGAATTTTGTCATATCTTTCCAGATTTGCTTACCACTAACAACATACACTGTTTCCATAATTGCTAGCAAAAACGCCAAACCTAGCGTTAATGGTACAAAAATAAAATGATACATTGCCGTGAGTGCAAACTGGAGGCGTGAAAGTTCTACTATATCTAACATAAACGCTCCCTAATTCTTAAATGCTCACAAATTTCTATGTTATTGGCGGTTATTATACACCGATAATTACAGAATAAAAATTGATATACATCAAAAAACTATATCTTAGCTTGTTTTTTTACTGCATCACCAATATCGGTAAGGCTCTTTACGACTATAATGCCTGCTGATTGTAATGCTTTTGTTTTTTCTTCTGCTGTACCTTTATTTCCTGAAATAATTGCACCGGCATGCCCCATTCGTTTTCCTGATGGAGCTGAAACACCAGCGATGTAAGCAATAACAGGTTTAGTTACGTGTTTTTTAACATATTCAGCTGCTTCTTCTTCTGCGCTACCGCCAATTTCACCGATCATAACAATAACTTCAGTTTTAGGATCTTGTTCAAGTAATGCTAAAATAGAAATAAAATCACTACCCGGGATAGGATCACCACCGATACCAACGCATACAGATTGGCCTATACCAATATCTGTTGTTTGTTTGACTGCTTCATAAGTTAATGTACCAGAGCGAGAAACTATCCCTACCGAGCCTGCACGGTGAATATGTCCTGGCATAATACCTATTTTACACTCGTCAGGAACAATAATACCTGGGCAGTTTGGTCCTATCATTACTACATTGTTAAGTTGTAATTTTTCTTTAACAATCAACATATCTAAAGTTGGGATGCCTTCAGTAATACAAACAATTAATTTAATTCCTGCATCAATTGCCTCTAAAATAGAGTCTTTACCGAATGCTGCTGGCACATAAATAACACTTGCAGTTGCGCCGGTTGTTGCAACCGCTTCTTTTACAGTATTAAAAACAGGCAAACCTAAGTGAGTTGTACCGCCTTTGCCTGGTGTCACACCACCAACTAACTTGGTACCATATGCAAGCGCTTGCTGTGAATGGAAAGTTCCTTGGCTACCCGTAAAGCCTTGGCAGATAACTTTGGTTTCTTTATTAACTAAAATTGACATGATAACTATTCTCCATACATCCTATTACTAGGCAACAGCAACAATTTTTTGAGCCGCATCTATTAAACTTTCTGCAGTAATAACATTTAATTTACTTTTAGATAAAATTTCTCGGGCAAGTTGTGCATTATTACCTTCCAGGCGTACGACAACAGGAACGGTAAGGCTTATTTCTTTTATTGCACTAATAATACCATCGGCAATTAAATCACAACGAACAATACCGCCAAAAATATTCACTAAAATCGCTTTTACGTTTTTGTCAGATAATATTAACTTAAATGCTTCAGCAACACGTTCTTTCGTTGTGCCACCACCAACATCTAAAAAGTTAGCAGGTTCACCGCCATGCAGTTTAATAATATCCATAGTTGCCATCGCAAGACCTGCACCATTAACCATACAGCCAATATTGCCACTTAATGATACATAACTAATGCCTTGTTTTGCTGCAATTGATTCACGCTCATCTTCTTGAGTTGTATCTCTTAAAATATTTAAGCTAGGATGCCTAAAAAGGGCATTATCATCTAAAACAATTTTTGCATCTAAACAAACTAATTCTTCTGAATTAGTAATCACTAATGGGTTAACTTCGGCTAATGAAACATCATTCTCTAAAAATAATTTAGCGAAATTAACAAATAATTTTGTAAACTGATTAACTAATTTGCCTGTTAATCCTAATTTAAATGCAAGCTCACGACCTTGGTAAGCACAAGGTCCCGTTAAAGGATCAAGCAAAGTTTTATAAATTAAGTGTGGTGATTTTTCGGCAACACTTTCTATATCAACACCACCTTCTGTTGAAGCCATAATCACTACACGCTTAGAACTACGATCAACCACTGCTCCCAAATAAAGCTCTTTATAAATATTAGATGCTTTTTCAATTAAAATCTTATTAACAGGCTGACCTTTACCAGTAGTTTGATAAGTAACAAGGTGTTGCCCAAACCATTTTTCAGCAAATTGCTTTATTTCATCATAGTTTTCAGTACAAATAACACCACCAGCTTTACCTCGCCCTCCTGCATGAACCTGACATTTAGCGACTAAAGGGTTTGAGACTGTTTCTGACGATAATTCGGCTAATGTATCTTGTATTTCATCAATCGAATTACAAACGTATCCTTGCGGTACGGGTAAATTATATTGCTTAAAAAGGTATTTAGATTGATATTCGTGCAGGTTCATAACGAAATTCCACAGCCTAAGTTAATATAAAAATGATGATAATTTTAATGCAAGATAAATAAATTGTATAGCAAATAATAACTTATGTTTGATGTGATTTAGAATCATTGCTGATAATAAATGACAATGATATACTTCTAAGAGAAATTTATATATCGTAAATAACAAAGGTACAAATATGAAACAAGTTGGTATTTTTTTTGGTAGTGACACCGGCAATACAGAAAATGTAGCAAAGCAAATCCAACTCATTTTAGGTAGTGATAAAGCTGAAGTTTTCGATATTGCAAAAGCCACTAAAGAAAACATTGAACAATATAATTACCTATTTTTTGGTATTCCAACTTGGTACTATGGTGAATCACAAGCTGACTGGGATGATTTTTTTCCTAATTTAGAAAAAATTGATTTTAGTGGTAAAACAGTGGCTATTTTTGGTTGTGGCGATCAAGAAGATTACGCAGAGTATTTCTGTGATGCTATGGGAACACTTCGCGATATTATCGAACCTAAAGGCGCTAAAATTGTTGGAAACTGGCCTATTGAAGGGTACAGTTTTGAATCGTCAAAAAGCTTAGTTGATGATACACATTTCGTTGGTTTAGCTATTGACGAAGATCGCCAACCAGAATTAACAGAAGAGCGCATCAACAGTTGGGTAAATCAAGTCCGAGCTGAAATGAAAATTTAATCTATTAAAATGATTTCTTTTATTTACCTTATATAGTTCCTATAATGGAAACATATTAACAAATTAATGGGAAGTAATATGACAAATCATGATAATGATAATAATGCGGCGCTCAAAAGTGCAGGCTTAAAAGTTACGTTACCAAGATTAAAGATTTTAGAATTATTACGGAATCCTTCATGTCAACATATCACCGTGGAAGATCTGTATAAGAAATTAATTGATATGGGAGAGGAAATCGGGCTTGCAACCGTTTATCGCGTTTTAAACCAATTTGACGATGCAGGAATTGTTACTCGTCATAACTTTGAGGGTGGCAAAGCAGTTTTCGAGTTGGCGACACAACAACATCATGATCATTTAATTTGCTTAGATTGTGGCGAAGTATTTGAATTTCGAGATGACATTATCAACACAAGGCAAAAAGAAATTGCTGAGCAATATGGTGTTGAACTAACTTTTCATAGTTTATATCTTTATGGGCATTGTCAATCGGGTAATTGTAAGGCACATCCTGAACTTCATCGCAAAAAATAAGCCTATTCCAATAGGCTTTTTATTCATTTAAAATATGATAACTTACCTTGTGCTAGGCTAATAATCAATGAAACAACTTTTAAACTTCGTTCCGCTTGCGTTCTTTTTTGTTTTTCTTTCTATGTATGATGTCTTTGTCGGTGTTCAAGCATTGATGATCACTGCAACAATCTGCTTTCTTCTAATCCTTGCCTTATATAGGAAAATAGATAAAGTAGAGTTGATATCTTATTTAATGGTTATGGTTTTTGGTGGATTTACACTTTATATGCGTGATCCTAATATAATTAAATGGAAAGTCACGATTATTAACTTTTTATTTGCCGCAGCCTTGTTAGTTAGTCAATTTATTTTCAAAAAAAATCTGTTGCAAAAAATGCTTGGCAAAGAAATCCAGCTAGATATAACTATTTGGAATAAATTAAATTTATTATGGGTTGTCTTTTTTATACTATGTGGCACAACAAGTTTAGTAGCAACCTATTACACTACAGATGATTTCTTTTGGATATTTAAAGTATTTATTTTGCCGAGCGCATCGTTACTGTTATCGTTGATATCAGGTATTTATATCTATAAAAATATGAATAATGATTTAGAGAACAAATAATAAATAATAAAAAAGGGTATTTTAGCATGACACAAGATACAAATCCTAAAGGTCAACTAGTGCTTAGAACGCTTGCAATGCCTGCAGACACCAATCCTCATGGGCACATTTTTGGTGGTTGGATCATGTCTCAGATGGATCTTGCAGGCGGTATTTTATCAAAAGAGATCGCAAGAAACCGAGTTGTAACGGTTAATGCTAGTAGTATTACATTTTATAAACCAGCCATGGTGGGCGATGTGGTTTGTTGTTATGCACATTGCATTAAAACTGGAAAAACATCTATCACAATAGGTATTGAAGTTTGGGTTAAAAAAGTCATTGATACATCTGATACAACACAACGATTTTGCATAACAGATGCCGTATTTACTTATGTTTCAGTGGACAAACATAATAATCCCAAACCATTACCAGAGGTATTCCAGCATTATGATTCAACTAAGGATCCGATAACTAAATTAAACCTAAATAATAACTAATAAGTATGCAATTTACCTCATTTCATGCTTTAGTCAGTTCTTTGATCTTCCTTGTTTATTGGCTGATCATTGTTTCAACGACGTTACGTATTGTCTTTAAACGAAGACCAACAACTTACGTTATTGCATGGATGTTAGTTATTTATATCTTACCACTTGTGGGTGTGATCTTATATTTTGCGCTAGGCGAAGCTCACTTAGGGCAACAACGCGTTAAACGAGCTCAAAAAATGCGCCCAACTATTTCCAAGTTTATTCATCGAATAGGTGACTTTTCTGATATCTTCACTGGTAACGTAAGCCAAGTTAGCAAACCCATTTTCCAACTTTGTAAGCACCAGACGGGTCTTGATGGTATTAATGGTAATCACATTGAATTGTTGAGTGAAACCAATGTCATTTTTGACCGTTTAATTGATGATATAAACCAAGCGACATCGAATATTGAAATGGTATTTTATATCTGGAATGAAGGTGGTCGAGCTGATGATGTTGAGCAGGCGCTCATTCAAGCAAGTAAACGTGGCGTAATTTGCCGATTAATGGTTGATTCTGCTGGTAGCCGGCATTTTATCCAAACAAACGCGAGTAAAAGAATGCGCGATGCTGGCATTATCATTGTCGAAGCTTTACAAGTAAACTTGCTTCGCTTTATGTTTAGACGGTTAGATTTACGCCAACACCGAAAAGTCGCTATTATTGATAACTATATATCTTATACTGGAAGCATGAATATAGTTGATCCGCGTTTTTTTAAACAAAATAAACATGTTGGCGAATGGGTTGATATTATGGTAAGAATGAATGGGCCGGTTACAACACTTATGGGAGCCATATATGCTTGTGATTGGGAGCTAGAAACAGGTAAACATTTAGCATTACCACAAATTACTGATTTTGCCGAGCCACCAGAAGATAAAAAACACATTATGCAATTGATCCCATCTGGCCCAGGTTATACAGAAAATATGATCCATCAAGTGCTATTAACAGCAATTTATTCAGCACAAGAGCAAATTATTTTTACTACACCTTATTTAGTACCAAGTGATGATATTTTACATGCTGTATGCACCGCAGCACAGCGAGGGGTCGAAGTGATTATCATCATTCCCAAAAATAATGATTCATTAATGGTCAAATGGGCAAGTCGAGCCTTTTTTTCTGAATTATTAAATGGCGGGGTAAAACTCTATCAATTCAATGATAACTTATTACATACTAAAAGTGTTTTAATTGACAACCAGCTCAGCCTTGTTGGTACTGTTAATTTAGATATGCGTAGCTTATGGCTTAATTTTGAAATTACCACTGTAATTGATGATGCAGAGTTTGCTAATTCACTAGCCGATCTTTTACAAAAATATTTATCTAATTCAGATCAAATAAAGGCCGAAAAATGGAACCAGCGGCCTATATGGCAACGTGTAACTGAGAGATTGTTTTACTTTTTTGCCCCTTTACTATAAGTATTGGGCTAGTGTTAAGCCTACATATATTATTGCTAGAAATATTGCTACTGACTAATAACCATTTTGAGAGATATCAGGTAAAAAGAGGTTATTCTTTAATCTATAAACCTCACTATCAATGGTTCCATTGGTATTAAGCGTAATTTCTCGCCAACCAGGTGCATCATCACTTGATAATTGAAAATCATAACATTCCGGTTTAAATTGGAAACAAGTTGAAGGCGTTGAGAATGCCTTACATTTATGCCAAACATAATCTTGTTTCTGATGAATATGTCCCCAACCTAGTCCTCTTACATTTGGATGTTTTTGGATAACTTTTTCTAATTGCCCATAATTTTTTAAAATATGATGATCTAACCAATGGCAACCTGAATAAATGGGATGATGGTGTAAAAAAATTAACGCATATCTATGAGAATGTTCAGTTAAGGTGTTGTGCAAAAATTCGAGTTCAGATTCGTGTAAGAAGCCATAAGCCTGACCAACAACTTGACTATTTAATAGAATTGTCAGCCAGTTATCACCCAACAGTACGATTTTATTATCAGCAAGTTGATAGTTTGCAAACATTTCTTGCATATGAGCATAATTATCATGATTGCCAGCCAACCATACACATGGAGTGTTAAATTTATTTATTTGTTCAGCAAAACGAGCATAAGCTTTTTTAGAGCCATCTTGCACAAAATCACCTGTTGCCACAATTAAATCATATTGCCTATTGCCTTTCTTTATGTCATCGATAACAGCTAAAAAACTTGCATTAGAATTAATACCAAGCAACGAGCCACTATCTTCTGCAAAAAGATGGGTATCAGTTATATGTAATATTTTGCCGTAATTTTTATTACGGGTCTGAAGCTCTAAAAATGACCCCAAAATTTACCTCAATTATTTATTAATTTATAATTATGGTTAATAATGTCAGCAATAAAATAGGTATTGTGATTGAAAGTAAAATACCCTTATAAATCATATTATTATATTAAACTGTGAAATAAATCACACATCTATGAAAGGAATAATTAAACATAATTATAAAAAGTTATTTCCATTCATTTTGTAATAGCTGATGATTAAGCTCCAACCATTGAAGGGCAATAATTGATGCTGCATTGTTAATTATTCCATCTTCAATCCACTGATAAGCTTGAGAACGGCTTACGACATGGACTTTAATATCTTCACTCTCTTCGGCAAGGCCATGAATCCCCTTAGCTGTTGATGAGTCAACTTCACCAGCCAATATATGCAATTGTTCAGTTAAACCGCCGGGTGAGGCTAAATAACTAATAATAGGTTTACATCGACCTATAGTGATTCCCGCCTCTTCCATTGCCTCACGCCTTGCTACATCTTCTAAGGATTCATTCTCGTGATCCATCATACCAGCTATTAGCTCTAACATCCAAGGGCTGTCTTGAGTTTCAATAGCAGCAATCCTAACTTGTTCTATTAGTACCACCTTATCACGCTTTGCATCATAAGCTAAAAGCACAACCGCATTTCCACGTTCTAAAATTTCACGAGTGACAACCTCGCTCATTGAGCCGTCAAACTTGCGATATTGAAAACGGTATTCAAATAAAGAAAAAAAACCTTTATACAAAATTCGTTTAGTTAAATTAACGATATCATTTTTGTTAAAATTTACCGGATTATGTTTAATTTTCATATAAATTCTCGATTGTAAACTGAATTTGAATAAAAAGTGCGAATAGCATACAAACAATGCTTACTATATGCTAATTATCTGTTAAAATTACGCTATTAGAGATGATACTATATTTTAATGATTTCAAAGAGAAGATTAATGAAAAAAACCTTAACTTTTTTAATTGGATTATTGCTAAGCCAATCTGCTTTCGCTGAAAATTTAATACAAGTTTATGAACAAGCTAAAGAAACCAACCCAGATCTACGCAGCTCATTAGCGGAAAAAAATAAAGCATATGCAGCCATTTCTGGTTCTCGGGCAAGTTTGTTGCCACAAATAGGTTTGAGTGCTTCTTATGGTGTAACGCATGGTCGGCGAGATACCAGTGGCGTAAAATCTAAAAGCGGAAATTTATACCAAGTAGCTGTATCGCAAAGCATTTTTAATTTTTCAAATTGGAAAGGCTTAGATATTACTAAAAAGCAAGCAAGCGTTGCTGATATCGCTTATCAATATCAAGGGCAAACACTAATATTAAATACTTCTGTTGCCTACTTTAATGTTTTAAAAACACTTGATGCATTGAGCTTTATTGATGCACAAAAAAAAGCAATTGGGCGTCAGTTAGAACAAACTCGCCAACAACACCAAGTCGGTTTAGTTGCAATTACTGATGTACAAAATGCTCAAGCAAACTATGATCTAACCGTTGCGCAACAAGTTAATGCTTTAAATGATCTAAACAATGCAATAGAAGATTTACGTCAAGTGAGCGGTCGTTTTTATTCTAGTTTAGCAAGCGTTAACACCAATACCTTTAGAACAGAAAATCCAACGCAAATCAGCACATTGTTAAAACAATCTGAAACGTCTAATCTTAATTTACTCACCATGAAGTTAAATCAAGATATTGCACGTGAACAGATCAAACTTTCTCAATCAGGTCATTTACCTACAGCAAATTTAGATGCATCAACAAATCTTAATAAAACTGACCGATATGGTAATAATGTAGCAGCTGGTGGGCGTGGTGGTAAATCTTATTCTGGGAATAATTATGTTGGTGTTAGTGTTAATCTGCCTATCTTTTCAGGTGGTGCAACAATGTCTAAGGTCGAACAAGCACAACAAAATTACGTCAGCTTTAGCGAAAAATTAGAAAGCACCAACAGAAACGTGATTAATCAAGTACGTTCATCATACAATAATATTTCATCATCAATTAGTGCAATCAAAGCTTATCAACAAGCTGTCGTTTCTGCACAAAGTTCATTAGAAGCAACTAATTCTGGCTATCAAGTTGGAACACGAACAATTGTTGATGTATTAAATGCGACAACACAGCTATATAGTGCAAAACGAAACCTATCTGATGCAAAATATAATTATTTAACTAGCTTGCTACAATTAAAATATGCTGTGGGAACCTTAACAGCTAATGATCTAGTTTATTTAAACAATATGCTAGGTAAAGAAGTTAGTACTTTAGCTACGATAAAATAATCATTAATTCTGTTATGACAACTGTTTAAAAGGCGAATAAACCGCCTTTTTTTATTATGCCACTAAAAAAATATCTACCACTTCAGACCTAGTCTTTACTGAAGGGCTTGCGCAGGAATTAAAACAAGCTAACGTCAATTGATAGCAAAGGGATTTGTTGGGCTGTAACGAAAACCGAATTTGGTGAAAAGCCAATAATATCAGTCAACACAATAATGATGAGAGTTTTACCTAGCACCATACCGCAAAGCAAATCGCTAATTTTTTACTGGCTTTATACGATAGCAACAAAGTTATTGGTGAGATTAATACTAAAGATTTCTCTTTTGCACTAAAAGATAGCCTATTTTCTTATTCAGGAAATCCGTCAGAAAACCAAAAGTAAGAAAATAATGAATTTACTAGCAATATTCAATCGAAAATATTAATTTTAACAAAAATGAGTTTTGGCAATCGTTATTTTGATTGCCAATTTCAGTATAAAGAAAGAGAAATATAGTATATCGATTTAAAGTAGCTTTTTATTTATTTCGATTAAAAAATGGCGTTTAAATGAAATTGGACGCCAGATATGAAATAGGTTTCTAAGTGTAAACGGAAAGGTTTTTATAGGTTTTTTAAAAAGTTTAAGTAACCAACCATCAGTTCCCTCAAACGACATAAATTCAAAACTTAATGTATGATCCGATAAAATTTTAATATTCCAAAGCCCACAAGCGCTAAGCCAAGCATATGCTCCACCGCCAATTTTGGCACGATCAACGATATGGTAGTTTTTTGAATCAAATAGATAGATGAATAAAACTTCTTCCCAAGGACCACCATCTTCCGTCACAAAAATTAAAACGTAACAGTCATCATAGCTAAAAGCCATTTCTAAATAGCGACCTTCTAGTTTTTCATCATAGCAAACACCATCAACTTCAACAAGCGAGCTAATTTTACCTCTTTTGCTTTTAGGTAGCGGTTTTAATGTGATATTAGATATCGGTTTTATCATGTTTATCCCAAAAAATGCTTATTAATAAAAACCTATCAATAAGAAACTTAATAAAGTCAACAATTAATAAGCAAAATAATAAAATACCCATATTGAAAATAAATTATAAAACTAATTAATGAATAGAACTTGAATTAATATTATTACAATATAAAAACCAATATACACACAATTACATTTGAATTAGATTCATTAACGATTCTATTTTTGCAATTCTATCTTCAACTTTTTTGGCTGCACCATCCAATGAATATCCATCTTCCATCAATTCTTGAATTAAAACAATTTTTTTTATATTCGCTAAATCAAATTGACGAGACTTAGATTGTGGATCAACCGTTTTAATGATGCCTTTTTCTTCCCAATATCGTAATTTTCTAACTGGAATTTTTGTCATCTCAGAAACCTCTCCAATACCAACAATCACGGTTGATAAAAAGTCATCATATGCATTTTTAGCAGAGATATCTTCCATAATAAAACCTTTTTCATCGTTTATTTTTTTATATTTTATCGATTAAATTATATTGTACAACAAATTATGTTGATTTAAAAACCATAATGGATATATACTCCAATTGTTGTAGTTTAAATACAACAATAAAACTTAAAGGACTCATCAATGAAATATAAGTTAATCGTAGGAACAACATTAATTCCTTTTATAGCACTTGCTGTTGTTACCCTTCTATACATTTTTTTACCCATTCCAGAAAATTTACTAATTTTTATCAAAGGTAGCACACCAAGTAATGTCAGCTTATTGACAAGTGTGTTTGGTATTTTTTACGCGATTGGACTAATTATTTGGGGAATTTTATCGGATAAAATAGGCAAAGATTTTACTTTAGCAATAGGCTTACTACTTTTAGCATTAATCACTTTTATTATTCCATTGATAAGTGGTTATTATTTATTATTGCTAGCACGTTCCATCCAAGGCTTTTGTGCAGCCTCATTTCCACCTGTTGCATTAGCGTGGATTTCGGTCAACCTTGCTGATGCAACAAAATCTAAAGCAATCTCAATTATTAGTTGTGCGTTTCTACTCGCAACAACCATTGGGCAATGGTTTGGTTCAATAATGATTGTTGATTCACTGCATAAGTCTATGTGGTTTTTAGGTATTATTTACGCATTAGGCGCTGTATGCTTTTATTTCAACAGTTCAAAAAGCAATAGAAAAAAACCAACACCCCAAAAAACAACAATAACTTCAATTTTTAGTAAACTTCCCAATATTTTGTTTAATAAAAAATTATTTCCTATCTATTGTTGTTCGCTCTTTGTTTTACTTAGTTTCGTTAGTCTTTATTCAATATTACACCATAGCTCATTAATCATTTATGTACCAACACTACGTAATATAAGCATTATTGCTATATTATTTAGTCTAACAGCTGGTTATATATTTAAGCTAATCAAACCATTATACGTATTATTCATGGCATTATGCCTAATGAGCATTTCGTTATTAATTCACTGTTTTTATATTAATGACCAATTAAATTTTGTTAGTTTTTTATTTATTATCCATTTTATATTTATTTTTGGACTAGCCTATGCCATTCCATCAATGATTACATGTATTACAATCGAATCTGAAGCTGAAAGTCGTGGCATTGCCATATCGCTATACACCTGTGTTTTATTTATTGGTGCGAGTGTAGGCGCCTTTTTACCAACCATTTTTGAAACAAATACTTTAATTTTACTCGTCACCCTTTTCCTATTTATTTGTGCATTGCAACTAATGTTAAATAAAAGAAATTACCATTAAGGTTTTTATAATGAAAAAAATATTTATTAGCTTAATAATTATAACAAGTTTTTTAAATTCAACTTGTTACGCCGAAGAAATGAGTACAATAAAGGAACCCACTATGGACTCAACGCAAATACAACAAGCAAAAAACATACTTGAACCAAATTTTCAAAAGTTATTACAAAATGCAGAACGCGATTTTAATTTTGTATTAACTAAACAAGGACTCCACAATAAACAGCCTGTCACTCTTTATCGTTTTGAACCCAATGAAAGCATACATCTTGAACAACAACATGTTTCATTATTAATAAATGATACTACTAAAAATTTACAAGGATTAGTAAGATTACTACCTAAATATCAGTCTTCTAGCCAACAAGTTTCCAAAGAAATCGCATTACAAATTACTCTAAATTTTCTTAAAGACTATGCACCAGATTTATTAGAAAACTATAATAATAATTGGATCAATACCCATAACGAAACTATTATTGTTGATGGCAAAAAAAACATACTAACTGGAATGAAAGTCAAATGCCGTGATTTAAATACTGGCCTCTATTTTTGGACTATTATAGGACCTGATCAAACAGTAATGGTTTTTGAAAGAGATATTGACTGGGATTTTATTCGAGCAGGAAGGCAAACTCAAAAATGGTTACATGATAGTTGGTTAGCTAAACACTTATAATAGAAAAACAACTCTAAAAAACAAACGCTACAATTATTTATCAAATAAGCAAATTTTATACTGAAACGCATAATTTCCTGAAACATCTTAACAAGTATATTAACTTGTTAAGATGCAGTTATTTATAATAAAGATATCAATTACGAAATTCGCATTCCTGGTTTAGCGCCACTATCTGGTGATAGTAGGTACACACCTTCGCCATCATCTTTACCACTTGCACAAAGCACCATACCTTCTGAAACACCAAAACGCATTTTGCGAGGTGCTAAGTTTGCAATCATAATAGTTAAACGACCTATCAGTACTTCAGGATCTGGATAGAATTGCTTAATGCCAGAAAACACATTACGCGTTTCATCACCAATATCAAGCGTTAGTTGAAGTAATTTATCTGATCCTTCAACAAAACTGGCGTGTTTAATTAAAGCAACTCGCATGTCGACTTTAGCAAAATCGTCAAAATTAATTGTTTCAGCGATAGGTTCGGCAACTTGGGTTTTAGCTGGTGTTGCTAAGGCAGCTTGTTGTTTAGTTTCTTCAATCATGGCTGTGACTTTGTCCATATCAATACGGTTAAATAAAGCTTTAAATTGATTAATCTTGTGGTTTGTCAACGCATCCCCAATGGTATTCCATTCTAATTTACTATTTAAAAATGCCTCAGTTCGTTCAGCTAATGACGGTACAATCGGTTTTAAATAGGTCATTAAAATGCGGAATAAGTGAATCCCCATTGAGCAAATATCTTGCAATGCTTGATCTTGTCCTTCTTGCTTAGCAACAACCCATGGTGCTTTTTCGTCAATATAACGATTCGCTTCATCGGCAAGCGCCATGATCTCACGAATGGCTTTACCTGATTCGCGTTGTTCAAAGAAATCGGCAATCACTTTCGCTTTTTCCACAAATAATCCATAGAGCGCTGGCTCTGCCACTTTATCCGATAATTTGCCCTCAAAACGTTTATAAATAAATCCAGCCGAACGTGAAGCAATATTGACCACTTTATTAACTAAATCACTATTCACACGTTGCACAAAATCTTCAAGGTTTAAATCAATATCATCAATATGCGGTGATAATTTAGCGGCGTAATAGTAACGTAAACAATCGGGATCTAAATGTTTTAAATAGGTGCTTGCTTGAATAAATGTACCGCGTGATTTAGACATTTTAGCGCCATCAACGGTCACATAGCCATGAACAAAAATATTCGATGGTTTGCGATATTGGCTACCTTCAAGCATTGCAGGCCAAAATAAGCTGTGGAAGTAAACAATATCTTTACCAATAAAATGGTAAAGCTCTGTACTTGAATCTTTATTCCAAAATTCGTCAAAAATGGGGTTATTTTGTTTATTGCAGTAATTTAAAAAAGATCCCATATAACCAATGGGTGCATCTAACCAAACATAAAAATATTTACCTGGCGCATCTGGGATTTCAAAACCAAAATAAGGCGCGTCACGGCTAATATCCCACGGTTGCAAGCCTGCTTCAAACCATTCTTGCATTTTATTCGCAACTTGATCTTGCAACGTCCCAGAACGGATCCACGCTTGCAACATATTTGAGAAAGCAGGCAGATCAAAAAAGAAGTGCTCTGATTCTTTCATAATGGGGGTGGCTCCTGAAACAACAGACTTAGGGTTAATTAAATCAATCGGGTTATAAGTTGCACTACAAACTTCACAGTTATCACCATACTGATCTGGTGCTTTGCAACGTGGACAAGTGCCTTTTACAAAACGATCGGGCAAAAACATCTGTTTTTCAGGATCGAACAACTGTGAAATGATTTTAGTTTTAATGTAACCATTAGCCTTTAAACGCTGATAAATCTGCTCTGATATTTCGCGGTTTTCAGGACTATGTGTTGAGTGGTAATTATCATAACTAATATGGAACCCCGCAAAATCATGTTGATGTTCAGTTTTTACTTCACTGATCATTTGCTCTGGCGTGATACCTAATTGTTGAGCCTTAAGCATAATTGGCGTACCATGCGCATCATCAGCACAAATAAAATAAATTTCATTATCACGCATGCGTTGATAGCGTACCCACACATCAGCTTGAATATGTTCAAGCATGTGCCCTAAATGAATTGAACCATTGGCATAAGGAAGTGCACAAGTCACCAATATTTTGCGTTGAGTTGTCATATTAATTTATTGTCCCTTTTTATATAATGGCAGAAATAGTACATCAAACGTGGGATTATCGCTAGATTTATGCCATAATTTGATTAAATTTCTATACTCGATTGCGCTTTGTAAGTAAGTAAGCAATTATTTTTTTGAGGATGAAAATAATGTATTTGATGGTGTCCCACCATTTACGGTGTTTTACCCTCTTAAGAAGAATTGATTGAAAGTGAAACGAGCCTAAATATCGATACATAAAGAGATAACCATAATGAACATTGAAGTCAAAAAAATTCTTGAAAATTTTACGCATCCAACTTTACAAAAAAATTTACTTGAACTTAACGCACTAAAAAAATGTGAAATAGTTAATCATTGTTTATCTATCACTTTAGCTATGCCCTTTGTTTGGCAAACCGCTTTTGAGGAATTGAAAAAAAAATCCACTCCTGAATTACTTAAGCTTAACGACATTAACGAAGTTGACTGGCATATTGAATACCCAATAGCGACATTAAGGCGCGCTAATGGTCAACATGCTATTAACAATATAAAAAATATCATTGCAATAAGCTCAGGGAAAGGAGGCGTAGGCAAATCATCAACAGCAGTTAATCTTGCACTTGCCTTACAAAAACAAGGGGTCAAAGTAGGCATTTTAGATGCTGATATCTATGGGCCATCGATTCCTACCATGCTAGGTACAGAAAAAGCGCAACTTTTTACACCCGACAATAAACATATGACGCCAATAATGGCATACGGGCTAGCCAGTAACTCAATTGGTTATTTGGTTGATTCTGATGACGCCATGGTATGGCGTGGACCTATGGCGAGTAAAGCGCTATTACAAATATTACAAGATACGCTTTGGCCAGAATTAGACTATCTTGTTGTCGATATGCCACCCGGCACAGGAGATATTCAATTAACCTTAGCACAAAGTATTCCAGTTACAGCTGCAATCATGGTCAGTACACCACAAGATATTGCATTAATTGATGCTAAAAAAGGCATAACAATGTTTAATAAAGTTAATATCCCAGTGCTTGGTATTGTTGAAAATATGAGCTATCACATTTGTGAAAATTGTGGACATAATGAAGCTATCTTTGGTGAAGGTGGCGTACAGCGTTTAGCTGAGCAATATCAAACAAAATTGCTTGGGCAAATTCCACTGCATAAAATGTTACGCCAAGATCTTGATGTTGGGCAACCAACTGTCGCAAGCCATCCTGACAGTGAATTTACTCAAATTTATTATCAAATTGCTGAGCGTATTGCAGCTGAACTTTATTGGCAAACTGAAGTCATTTTACCAGATATTGCTTTTAAAACGTTATAATTTAAAAATTACCGTGTTATGTAATATTGGCTATAAAAAGTAGTCAATATTATTATCTGGCATTGTATCATTGTATCATTGTATCAATTTGGTAAAAATGAAGCATAGCTACTTTTAAAAAAACATGTACCTCAGTAAAAAAATACACGCTTAAAGTTAAGCATATTTCACTCTAAAAATCGTTCAGAAAACTCATTGATTTTATTAAAGTTTTTATTTGTGTTTTTTCTAAAAATAATTCCTGTTTATCCAATAACAACCAATAAGTACTGCCTTTGCTGACGTTAGAATAGGCTAACCAAACGATTCTCGCTAAAAAATGCTAAGATTTGCAATTTACTTTATGATTTATTCATATAATCATTTAATAACCAAAAATGTTCAGTTATAATCGAAAGTAACCTAATCATCCCCCCATAATCTTAATCATGAACAATAATATTACCCGATCTCGTATATGGTCATCGATTCTTTGTCTTGCATTTGCAGCATTTATTTTTAATACCACAGAATTTGTACCGATTGGATTATTGCCCAATATTGCTGAAAGTTTTTCAATGGATGTTGCGCATGCTGGGTTATTGCTTACTATTTATGCTTGGGCCGTTTCGTTATTATCGTTACCATTAACTGTATTAACGTCAAAATTGGAGCGTAGGAAGTTACTCATTTTTTTATTTTTCCTTTTTATTGGTAGTCATATTTTAGCAGGGGTTGCATGGAATTTTGGTAGCTTAGTTGTAGCAAGAATTGGCATTGCTTGCGCTCATGCCGTTTTTTGGGCAATTACAACGCCACTGGCGGTTCGGTTGGCGCCGAATGGTAAAAAAGCTAAAGCAATGGGCTTTATTGTTATTGGTGTTTCAATGGCGACTATACTTGGTATTCCCATTGGTACCATAATAGGGCAACATGTTGGCTGGCGAATTACATTTTTATGTATTGCTGGTATTGCTTTTATCGTAATGCTATTACTGCTTTATTTACTGCCCACTGTGCCTAGTTCAAATATTATTTCAGCAAAAGATATTCCGCACGTATTAAAACGCCCAATATTACTTAATATCTACTTATTAACGGTTATTATTATTGCCGGTCATTTTACTGCTTATACCTATATCACACCTTTTATGAAACAGATTGGCGGATTTGACCAAACTACCGTAGTCACGCTATTACTGATAGTTGGTTTTTCTGGCATGGTTGGCAGTGTTCTATTTGCAAAGTATTCTGAAAAAAATCCAATCGCCATTCTATTGGTTCCTTTGTTATCATTAGCTGCTTGTCTATTATTACTCTATATCAGCTCATTTAGTATTTATACCATCTTTATTCAATGCCTGTTATGGGGTATTTCAATTACGATTATAGGCATGGTCATGCAAAGCAAAGTGATTGATGCCGCACCCGACGCAACAGATATCGCTACATCCGTTTACTCTGGTATTTACAACATTGGTATTGGCGGTGGCGCTTTTATCGGAAGTAAAGTTCTTATACTGCTATCAATAGGCGATATTGGCTTTGTAGGCGCAATTTTTGTCGTTATTGCTCTGTTATTATTCTGCTTTTTTTCAAGAAAATTGTGGAATAGTAAAACAATTTTATAAGCTCATATCAATTAAATAACAGCATTATTTATAACTTATAAATAATGCTGAAAATGGCTGTCTTATCTTATGATTTACTTAAAGACTCTAACTGTTCCCATCGTTCAAATATAGCTTCTAGATCTGATTCTTTAGTGGCTAACATTTGTAGTACGGGATTTGTCACCTCATGAGGTTGATTGAAAAAATCACTATTGCTGATTTGTTTTTGTAAATCAGCAATTTCATTTTCTAATTGTTCTATCTTATTGGGAAGTTGTGCTAGCTCACGTTGCTCATTATAACTTAGCTTTGCTTTCTTTTTACTGGTTTGCTTATTGTTCTGAGTATTAATATTATTGTTTTTTTCTAATTGATTATTCTCTTTATTATTGTTTATCGTGGTCTTGGCTGGTTTTGCCTGCTGTTGTTGTTGAAATGCATCAGCATAACCGCCGGCATAAACACCAATATGACCTTGTTCTTCAAAAAACCAGCACTGTGTCACTACATTATCAACAAATTGCCTATCATGGCTAACCAATAAGACCGTACCTTGATAATCGTTAACTAGCTCTTCTAATAATTCAAGCGTTTCAATATCAAGATCATTGGTTGGTTCGTCAAGGATTAATAAATTGCTAGGTTTTAAAAAAAGTTTAGCAAGCAATAAGCGATTACGCTCTCCACCCGACAAAGCTCGTACAGGTGTTCTAGCTCGTTTTGGTGGAAATAAAAAGTCCTGTAAATAACCAAGAACATGGCGAGATCTGCCATTAACCATCACTTCTTGTTTGCCTTCAGCCAAATTATCCATTACTGTTTTTTCAGGATCGAGCTCAAGTCGATATTGGTCAAAATAGGCAACTTCAAGCTTGGTACCGCAATGCACACTACCTGATGTTGGCGCTAAATTACCCAACATCAGTTTTAACAAAGTCGTTTTACCAATACCATTAGGACCAATTAAAGCAATCTTATCACCTCGTAATACTTGTACAGAAAAATCATTAACGAGCAACTTATCCCCAATCTGATAGGTTACATTTTCAAGCTCAAAAACAATTTTGCCTGAACGCAGTGCTTCTTCAATTTGCATTTTGGCACTACCCATTACTTGCCGACGTGCGCTATACTCTTGGCGCATTGCTTTTAATGCACGTACTCGCCCTTCATTACGTGTACGGCGTGCTTTAATACCTTGGCGAATCCAGACCTCTTCTTGGGCTAATTTCTTATCAAATTCGGCATTTTGCAACTCTTCAACACGTAGTGCTTCTTCTTTGCCAATTAGATAGTTATCGTAATTACCACTCCAAGAGGCAATTTTGCCGCGATCTAAATCAATAATGCGCGTTGCCATTTGGCGAATAAAAGAGCGATCATGAGAAATAAATACAATACTGCCATTAAAGCTTTTTAAAAACTCTTCTAACCATTTTATGGTTTGAATATCTAAATGGTTAGTTGGTTCATCAAGCAATAAAACCGATGGTTGACAAACCAATGCTCTGGCTAATGCGGCTTTACGAAGCCAGCCACCAGATAGCGAAGATAGCAAAGCATCGCCATCAAGCGATAGCGACGAAATAACATTACGAATACGGCTATCTAATTGCCAGCCATTTTGGTGATCTAATTGCTCTTGCATTTTGGCTAATTTGGTTAAATTGCTTTCGCAAGGATCTTGCTCTACTTGATGTGCCAAATCGTAATAATCACGTAATAATTGCGCTTGTTCATGCAACCCTTCGGCCACAAAGTCAAATACATTGCCTTGCACATCGCGAGGAGGATCTTGTTGTAAACGTGAAACTATCACATTATTTTCATAAATAATTTGACCTTCATCTAATGGTATTTCTTTGTTTAATACTTTCAGTAACGTTGATTTGCCCGCACCATTACGACCAACAAGGCAAACTCGCTCGTTTGGTTCAATAGACATATCAATATGATCGAGCAGTGGCGCATCACTAAATGAAAGGTAAGCATTGGTAAGATTAATTAATGACATAATGGTGATTTTTATTTGGATATTAAGTAATAAGGCATTATTCTACCATAAAGTTAGCCAAGGCAAATAAATCAAAAAATAAAGAAGCACTAATAGGTCTCACAAATATTAGAAATCACTGTTCTATCCTATAAAAAAAAATAAATACTGTTATATTAATGAATAAAAATATTAATGAGTTTCGGTGTGGAGATTATTATGAGCCATATGTGGACATTCCAGCGAGTTGGTGGGTTGGATCAAGTTGTATTTAAAAGTGCTGATGACATTATCAATTTACCAGATTTAGATCCTAAATTATGGGTTGCATTAAGCTGCCCAACAATAGGGTTAGATTTTGACGAGCGAACTTTAGCATTACTTGATTCAGATCAAGATGGACGTATTCGCATTCCTGATATTTTAGATGCTATTAGTTGGACACAAGATAAAATCGTGTCATTTGATAGCCTTTTAACAATGAGCGAAACACTGCCTTTATCGCAAATTAAAACGTCTACCCCACAAGGGGAAAAACTCTCTACTACGGCACGGAGTATTTTGGCTAGTTTGAATAAAAGTAATGTGGATTATTTGACACAAGATGATATATGGCAATCAATTAAAACCAATGCTGATAAACTTTACAATGGTGATTTAATCTTCCCTGCATCAAGCGAATTATCAAGCGACATGCAAACCTTTATTCAAACAGCAATCAAAACCACTGGTGCACAAAAAGATATGAGTGGACAAGAGGGGATTGATTTAAACATTGCCACCACATTTGTTGAAAACTTAAAAACTTGGTTGCAATGGCAAGCAAAAATAAATAACACCGATACACCATTTGGTGAAAATAGCGCTGAAATATGGAAGCTAATTCAACTATTAAAACCCAAAATTGATGATTATTTTTTACGCGTTGAATTGGCGCAATATGCCCCGCAAGCACAAACAGCGCTTAACGTAGACGAAAAGTATATCGTACCGACACAAAATGGATTATTGTCTGATGAGGCTTTAGCCGAATTACCTCTATCAAAAATCGACACAGTTGAGGTGCTTGATTTAGTCAATGGAATAAACCCTCTTTGGAAAACTAAAATTAGTCGGTTTAAAACATTAGTAGAAACATCCTTATCCAATTCAGACCAGCTAACACAGCAAGAATGGCAACATATTCAACAAAGCTTGCAAGCTTACGCTAAACTGATTAGTTCTAAGCCCGAATTAGCACAATTAACTGTGGCAATTGAACCCTCTGCTAGCATAGAAGATATACCAAGCAATCTCATGATTAGCCTCGCTAACGACGATTTGTTGACCGAATTTCAGCAAATGGTTGAACAAGATAATAAAACGCCAATATCGGCGTCAGACATTCTCATATTAGAAAAATTAGTCTTATTTCATAAACATTTATATCGTTTATTGGTTAACTTTGCGTCTTTTGCTGACTTCTTCTCACCAAATACACGAGCTGCATTTCAGCTTGGTAAACTTTATATTGATGGGCGCTGTGCAACCCTTTGTGTTGCAGTTGATAATATTGCTAAGCACGTAACAATGGCAAATTATTCTGAACTTTGTTTACTTTATTGTGAATGCACAAGGCATGGGCAAAAGCAACTCATTGCCGCGGCAATGACAGCAGGGCAAGGCGATTTATTACTTGAAGGTCGCAATGGTGTATTTATCGATAATAAAGGAAATGATTGGGATGCTAATGTGGTTAAAATAATCACGAAGCCAATTAGCATTCAACAAGCAATTTTAGCTCCTTATCAACGTATTGGTCGCTGTATTACTGAACAAATTAACAAATGGGCTAGCAGTAAAGATGCCAATATTGAAAAATCAAGTGAACAAGCCTTGCAAAATCCAGCAAATAAATTTGATATTGGTAAAAGCGTTGGTATTTTTGCCGCAATTGGTTTAGCTGTAGGTGCAATAGGTACGGCATTAGCCTCTATTTTTCAAGCAATTTTTTCGCTAACTTGGTGGCAATTTCCTTTATTCTTTATTGGATTATTCTTAATTATTTCAGGACCGTCTGTTATTTTGGCATGGTTAAAGTTACGACGTAGAACTCTAGGTCCACTACTTGAAGCATCAGGTTGGGCAATTAATGGCCAAGTTAAAATCAACTTAATGTTGGGTAGTTTGCTCACCAGCAAAGCTGAACTGCCATCAAACGCAAAACGCAATTTGCGTGACCCAATGAAAAACAACAGCAACAAAGTTTTAATTGCCGCTTTTGGGTTAGCTATTTTACTTGGTGTTGGCGCAATGGGCGGTTGGTTATGGCACAAAGGTTATTTAGAACACTATATCGAACTACAAAAGCAAGAAAAAACCCAAGATAATACAACGAATGATAAATAAAAATCATTTTATAAAACAAGCTATCAAAAAAATCGCCGACAATAGTCGGCGATTTTTTATCAATAATTAATGCTGATAAACTGGTAATCGACGGCAAATAGTTAACACTTTTTCTTTCACTGTTTGAATGGTTTGTTCATCATCAATATTGTCTAACACGTCACAAATCCAATTGGCCAAATCACGTGATTCGGCTTCTTTAAAGCCTCGACGAGTAATAGCTGGTGTACCAATACGCACACCCGATGTTACAAATGGGCTTTGCGGATCTTTAGGTACGCTATTTTTATTAACAGTAATATTAGCACTACCCAAAGCGGCATCAGCTTCTTTACCTGTAATATTTTTGTCGACTAAATCAATTAAGAATAGGTGATTGTTTGTTTCACCAGATACCACTTTATAACCACGATTTAAAATCACTTCCACCATAGCTTTAGCATTGTTAACTACTTGATGTTGATATTGTTTATACGCAGGTTCCATGGCTTCTTTTAATGCAACAGCTTTAGCTGCAATCACATGCATTAAAGGACCGCCTTGTGCCCCTGGGAAAACCGCTGAATTTAGTTTTTTATATAGGTCTTCACTACCGCCTTTAGCTAAAATTAATCCCCCTCGTGGGCCTCCTAGGGTTTTATGTGTTGTAGTGGTAACAACATGCGCATAAGGAACAGGATTTGGATAAACGCCCGCTGCAACTAAACCAGCTACATGCGCCATATCCACAAATAAGTAAGCGCCTACGCTATCGGCAATTTCGCGCATACGCTTCCAATCAACTACGCCAGAGTAAGCCGAAAATCCGCCAATAATCATTTTAGGTTTTGATGCTTGAGCAATGTTAGCTAGCTGTTGATAATCAATATGACCAGAATCATCAACACCATAAGAAACAACATGATAAAGTTTGCCTGAAAAGCTCACTGGCGAACCATGCGTTAAATGACCTCCCTCGGATAAATTCATACCTAAAACGGTATCCCCTGTTTTTAACAGTGCCATATAAACCGCAAAATTAGCTTGTGAACCCGAATGCGGTTGCACATTGGCATAGTCCGCACCAAATAACTCCTTAGCACGCTCTATTGCTAATTTTTCAACAATATCAACATATTCACAACCACCATAATAGCGTTTGCCAGGATAACCTTCAGCATATTTATTGGTAAGTTGTGAGCCTTGCGCTTGCATTACTCGTGGGCTGGTATAGTTCTCTGATGCGATCAGTTCAAGATGATCTTCTTGACGCTGTTCTTCGCCTTTAATGGCATTCCACAATTCCTTATCATAATCGGCAATAGTCATATCTTTACTAAACATGTTGACTCCTTATTGTTCATTGCATTAGTCTTAAAGGCTTTGCTATACATAGTGTATAAAAATATTACTGTCAGTTATCCTTACTTAATTAACGTGCGATTTCAATCTTTTTTTAAGGTTATAAAAAAAATTTATGACAAATCGATATCAAGAATAACGCATTTACAAATCACCATTAAAATAGTGGTTTAATGTGGATATATTTAATATTTTCAAAAACAAGGAAGTATTTGCATACTATGAATAAAAAACAGCACAAAAAGAGTGCATTTTTACCTCTAAAAAACGTTCAGAAAAGCCATTGATTTTATTCATTTTTTTAATTTCATTTACTTACCAATACAAAACGAACTAAATATACGGCCTAATAAGTCATTGGAGGTAAATTCTCCCGTGATTTCGCTTAAAGCTTCTTGAGCTAACCTTAGTTCTTCAGCTAACAATTCACCAGCATGAAAAACAACGAGTTGATGTTTGCCATTGTTTAAGTGCTGAGCTGCCTTTTCGAGTGCTTGTAGGTGGCGGCGGCGTGCTAAAAATCCTCCCTCGGTACTACTGGTATAGCCCATGGCTTGTTTTAGATGATCACGTAGCAGTTCTATTCCCTCACCTGTTCGTGCAGATAGTTGGATCTGCGAGTAACCATTTGCTTCGCTATAACCTAGCGATTCGCCAGTTAAATCTGCTTTATTGCGAATAACAGTAACAGGCAAATTTTTAGGTAAGCGTTCAATAAATTCTGGCCATAATTTTTCGGGATTGGATTCGGTCGTTGTTGTGCTGTCGACCATAAACAATACTCTATCTGCTTGTTCAATTTCTTGCCAAGCTCGCTCAATACCAATTCGCTCCACTTCATCACTGGCTTCACGTAGACCTGCGGTGTCAATAATATGTAACGGCATACCATCGATATGAATATGTTCACGTAGTACATCTCGGGTCGTTCCTGCTATATCAGTCACTATGGCGGCATCACGCCCTGCTAGTGCATTAAGCAAACTGGATTTACCTGCATTAGGGCGCCCAGCAATGACTACCTTCATTCCTTCTCGTAACAGTGTTCCTTGCTTAGCTTCTTGGCGAACTTCAGCTAAGCGAGTAATTACTTCATTTAGCTGAGCCTCAATTTTACCATCCGATAAAAAGTCTATTTCTTCTTCAGGAAAATCAATTGCTGCTTCGGTAAAAATGCGTAAATGGATTAATGATTCAACCAGTGTATTTACTTTTTTAGAAAATACACCTTGCAAAGATGATATTGCAGATTTTGCTGCTTGTTCCGAACTTGCATCAATTAAATCAGCAATGGCTTCTGCTTGGGCAAGATCTAGTTTATCATTTAAAAATGCGCGCTCTGAAAATTCACCAGGGCGTGCAATACGGACATTAGGCACTTCCAGAACTCGTTTTAACAATAAATCGAGAATAACTGGCCCGCCATGCCCTTGTAGCTCAAGCACATCTTCGCCAGTGAATGAATGTGGATTTGGAAAAAATAAAGCGATACCTTCATCTAAAGTTGAACCATCTGATGCTAAAAAAGGTAAATAATCAGCGTGGCGAGGTTTAGGTAATTTACCCAATATAGATTGAGCTACTGCTCGGGCTTGAGATCCCGAAATACGTAAAATCCCAACACCTCCACGGCCAGGTGGGGTTGCCTGTGCAACGATAGTATCTAAATTCATATGTATTCATTTCTAAATTAAATAGCAATGTGCCATAATATCATGGACAAGATGCCAAAAACAGCTACTGCTTACTTATCTAGTGATGATAAGAATAAGCTATATATAAAAAATATATAAAAGAATCAAAAGATTTGATAAGTTGTTAAAAACTACCATACCTAATTTAATTTTTAGGGTGATCAAATAACCAAGAATTAGCCAAAGCAAGTGGTTCTCTTATCATCGCAATATATTTATCAAAATTAGAAAAGCTCAAGGGCGCTGACAATCCAGATACATCATTAAGTCCTGAGCGTTTAGCCAGCATGACTGAACGTAATAAATGAAAATCATTAGTTACAACTATCGTTTTTCCCAATGGTAAAATGCGATTAGCGTATACGAATTGTTGCGCAGTTCGGGTTGATTTATCTTCAATATAGATTCGTGAAGCATCTATTCCTTTATTCACTAAGTAATTAAACATCACACTGGCTTCACTTGCTGATTCATCTTTACCTTGTCCACCACAAACAACGACTTTAGTTTGAAGATTATTTTGTAAGTAAGTAGCAGCAATATCTAAACGAATTTGTAAAGTTAAAGGCGCTGTAGCTGGCGTGCCGACAACTTGAGATCCTAACACAACCATAGTTTCAGCATTATCAACGGGCTTTTGTTGTGCATAAATAAAAATAATAATATTACAGACAATAAAATAACTTAAAATAGCAATTACGGAATACTTTAATAACTTCAATATATTCATTAAATTAACATCCTTTTTTAAAGCAATTCTGAAAATGATCATCAACCAGTCCCATTGATTGCATAAAAGCATAACAAATTGTGGAGCCAACAAAACTAAAGCCTCTTTTTTTTAACTCCTTTGACATGTTGTCAGATACTTCGGTGCTTACAGGCACTTCACTTTTATCTTTAAAGTGGTTAATAATGGGCTTGCCGTTTACAAAAGACCAGATAAATTGCGAGAAATCTTCCCCTTTTTTTTGCATATTTAAATAAGCATGGGCATTTTTGACAATGCTATTTAACTTTAAACGATTACGGATCAGTCCTTTATTTTTAAGTAATTGCTCAATATCTTCAGTTGACAATCTTATGATTTTTTTGGGGTCAAAATTGAAAAAGCAACGGCGATATTCATCACGCTTTTTCAAAACAGTAATCCATGATAACCCTGCTTGTTGCCCTTCAAGGCAAATCATTTCAAATAATTTAAGGCTATTATGTTGAACAATGCCCCATTCGTTATCGTGGTAATGAATATATATGGGATCATTCAAAACCCAATCACAACGTACTTTCTCGTTATTTTGCATCAAATTTTACCTAGCTTATCTATTATTAATTATGCTTTATGTCGCTTTGTGTTTTTTAAGCATAAATTGGTTGAATTATAAATCAAATAAGTTGATTTGTTATATACATTAAATTTTTTTATGATGAAAAAAAGGCCTTTTTTTTATGGCAGAATGAAACTTTCATTTTTATCTTAAATCAATAAAAGACAGATTTTTTTATTTTCTAACTTAACTTAATTTAATAATAAGGTTTTCCATGAGTCAGTCTGAGATTAACACCGAATGGCAGCCTAGTGCTCGACCATTAACTTGTCAGGATTTTAAAACGTTAGTTTTATCCTCTTTAGGTGGTACATTAGAATTTTATGATTTTGTTATCTATGCACTTTACATTGATACCATCGTCAAGCCACTCTTTTTACCGCATAC
Organism: Gilliamella sp. HK2; assembly: GCF_001690265.1. NCBI lineage: Bacteria > Pseudomonadati > Pseudomonadota > Gammaproteobacteria > Orbales > Orbaceae > Gilliamella > Gilliamella sp. HK2. Next base: position 57,998 of record NZ_LZGV01000079.1, on the reverse strand, counting down.
ACTTTCACCATTAACATTAGATTTGTTTGCTTGGGGTATTTTTGCTGCGGGTTATTTAGTTCGCCCTGTTGGCGGCATTATTATGGCTCACTTTGGTGATAAAGTTGGGCGTAAAAAAATGTTTACCTTAAGTGTTGCTATGATGGCCCTACCAACATTTATCATTGGTATATTGCCAACTTACGATATGATTGGCATTTTTGCACCACTATTATTGTTAGTAATGCGAATGCTACAAGGCGCTGCTATAGGTGGCGAAATGCCAGGCGCGTGGGTGTTTATTGCTGAACATGTGCCAAAGCAACGTTATGGACTTGGTGTAGGGACATTAACTTCTGGCATCACTGGTGGTATTTTGCTTGGGTTTATTGTAACTATTATTATTGATCTTTGTTTTACTAAACAAAATATTTTAGATTATGCTTGGCGTATTCCATTTATTATTGGTGGTATTTTTGGCATTATTTCAGTTTATTTAAGACGTTTTCTCTCTGAAACACCTATTTTTAAAGAATTAGCCGTCCGTAAAGCTATCGAAAAAAATATTCCTGTAGTTACAGTGCTACAGAAACACAAAACAGCATGTGTGATTGTTGCATTACTAACTTGGTCGTTATCAACAGCAATTATGGTGGGGATTTTAATTACTCCCGGACGTATTGTCGGTGGAATGTATCATTTTACTAACCTTGATTGGCGTGTTGGCGGTTGTATTGCAGCATTAACATTAACCATCGGCTGTGTTATTTCCGGTTGGCTAGAAGACAAGTTAGGTACCACTAAAACCGTTGTCATTACTTGGGGTGGATTGGCTATTACAAGCATCTACTTTTATAGCTCCTTAAGCCCAGAAATATCGTTAACTCAACTTTATTGGACATGGGCTGCGTTTGGTCTTTTCATTGGGGCTATCGCCATGACACCAATTATTGGAACGAGAACTTTTCCTCCAGCTATTCGCTATTCTGGCTTATCGTTTTCTTACAATTTAGCTTATGCACTATTTAGTGCCTTTACACCGACTTTAACAATTTATCTATTAAGCCCTGAACATTTATTAGGTCAGTATAGTTATCTTGGTGCAGGCCTTTATATCTCTTTTGTGGCATTAATTGCGATTGCTGTCGGTTTCTACCCACTTGCAAAACAGGGATGGAATAGTAACTCGGGTCATTAATCAGTAGCTACAACCAATAAAAAGCAGGGCTTTTACCCTGCTTTTTATTTTAATGTGTACTACACAATAACTGATACTATTAACGCATTGTGACAAACTCTTCAGCTGCGGTTGGGTGAATTGCCACGGTATTATCAAAGTCTTTTTTAGTAGCGCCCATTTTTAATGCTACTGCAAAACCTTGTAGTATTTCGTCCATACCATAACCAATGCCATGAATACCGACGATTTTTTCATCTTTACCTACACAAACTAGCTTCATGCGACATGGTTGGCGATGTTGAGTAACTGCGGTATACATTGCTGTAAATGTTGATTGATAAACTTTTACATTTTCAGAACCATATTGTTTTATTGCGCCTGGTTCTGTTAAGCCTATGGTACCAATTGCCGGATGAGTAAATACTACGGTTGGAATATTACTGTAATCTAAATGTTCATCAGGTTTATTGTTAAATAGCCTTTCTGATAAACGACGTCCAGCAGCAACCGCAACAGGGGTTAATGCTGTTGCGCCTGTATCATCACCGACTGAATAAACTCCTGATATATTAGTATTTTGGTATTTATCAACGATCACAAAACCTTTACTATCAACAGCAATGCCTGCTGCTTGTAAATTCATACCATGGGTCGCAGGTTCACGACCAATGGCCCAAATTAAGCAATCGACGATATAGCTTTCGCCATTTTCAAGAGTTAATGTTAATGAGTTATCGCTATTTTTAGTGACTGATTTTGGAATGGCAAAAGTATGCAATTGTTGACCTTCTGTTGCGATCACTTCCATTAAGGTATCAATAATAAGTGGGTCAAACGATCGTAATGGCGTAGCGTTACGAATAAATTGGTGTGTTTGTGCACCCAGCGAATGTAATACGCTTGCAATTTCACAAGCAATATATCCTGCTCCAACAACGGCTACACGTTTGGGTAAGGTTTTTAGAGAAAAAAAGCCATCTGATGTAATACCATATTGAGCACCGGGAATATTCGGAATACTTGGTTTACCACCCACAGCAATCAAAATATGTTCAGCACTATAATGTTCACCATTGACTTCAACTGTATGAGCATCAACGAACTTAGCATAACCATGAATAACATCAACGTTATTGTTATTAAGGACACGATCATAAGATTGATGGATTCTATCAATATAAGCATTTCGACTTGCAATTAATTTGTCCCAGCTGAATTGATTAATGGTAGTATTAAAACCATAGTCAGGGCCATAATGGTTAATGGCTTCAGCAATTTGTGCACCATACCACATGACTTTTTTGGGTACACAACCAACATTAACACAGGTTCCACCCAATAATTTTGCTTCAATTAGTGCACACTTTTTTCCATAGGATGCCGCTCGGTTAACAGATGCAATCCCTCCACTACCACCACCGATAGCTATATAATCATAATGTTTGGTCATTAAATATCCTTAATACAATTTTCATTAGTTAGCTATTAGCTTTACATAAATCGCAAGATAAAAAAAGTATTCATTCTAAAATTTAATAATAGTTATTAACGATTGATCATACTAATAATTGTTAATATTTTATTAGTCAGTTACTAAAAATGGTGCTTAGCGTTAACACGATTTTCCAAGAAATGCGTAAAATAGAATAATAAGCAAGTGTATTAATATCGGATTATAAATCTTATCAGCGGCACACTGAAGCAACCGATAAGATTTGTTAATTTAGCGATTTTTTATTGCATTAATAATATTGGTGGTTGAACAGCCATCTTCAAAATTGAGGACTTTAACTGTGCCGCCTGCTTCAATGACCTCTTTACCGCCGGCAATATTTTCGGGTTTATAATCACCGCCTTTGACTAAGACATCAGGTAAGATACTTGCAATTAAACGTTGTGGTGTTTCTTCTTCAAACGGTACAACCCAGTCAACTGAATTAAGTGCACCAAGTACAATCATACGTTGCATTAGCGGATTAATGGGTCTGGATTCCCCTTTTAATTGTTTAACCGAAGCATCACTATTCACTGCTACAATTAAACGGTCACCTAGTTTACGCGCATTAGCAAGGTAAGAAACATGTCCTGCGTGTAAAATATCAAAACAACCATTGGTCATAACAATTTTTTCGCCACGCATACGCGCTTTTTTGATTTCTTCTTTAAGCTCTTCTTCTGTCATTACTCCAAAACCGTCATTGGCACGGGCTCGAATGGCATTACTCAATTCAACTTGTGAAACAGTTGAAGTACCTAGTTTACCAACAACCACACCCGCTGCGACATTTGCTAAGAAACAACTTTCTTCTAAAGATTGACCAGCAGCTAATGCTGCAGCTAATGTAGCGATTACTGTATCGCCAGCTCCTGTTACGTCAAAGACTTCTTTTGCTTGAGTTGGTAAGTGGTAAATTGGTTTATCTAACTGTAATAATGTCATGCCTTTTTCGCTACGTGTTACTAGTAAGGCTTTTAGATCATATTGTTTGATGAGTTGATAACCTTTTTCAACAATCTCTTCTTCAGTTTTACAATGTCCGACTACTGCTTCAAATTCTGACATGTTTGGGGTTAACAATGTCGCCCCGCGGTAACGCTCAAAATCGGTTCCTTTTGGATCGACTAAGATAGGCACATTGGCATGATTAGCAAGCTTAATCATTGATTGAACAGCAGATAACGCACCTTTGGCATAATCCGACAGTACCAAAACTTTATGGGTCGTTAATGCTGTTTGAATACGCTCTAGAAGAGGCGTTGCATCAATATTGTTAAATCCTTCTTCAAAATCAATACGAATCAATTGTTGATTACGTGATAGAACGCGTAACTTTGTTATGGTTGGATGTGTTGATACAGAAACAAAATCGCATTGAACTTTATGTCCACTTAATTGTTCATTAAGAATTTTTGCTGGTTCATCTATGCCTGTTAGGCCAATTAGGCGTACATTACCGCAAAGAGAAGTAATATTCATAGCCACATTGGCAGCACCACCAGGTCGTTCTTCTAACGAGTCAATTTTAACTACCGGTACTGGCGCTTCGGGCGATATACGATTCGTTCCCCCATACCAATAGCGATCCAACATAATATCGCCCACCACTAATACATTGGCGCAATTAAAATCAGGTAATGATACTTTCATTATGACTCGTTATCCTTAGTTATTTTCAGTTTACTCATTCTATATTTGTTTATGTCTCATCAAAATCATGGCTGTTGTCATCTTCCATTTCGTCATTTTTGCGCGGTTGATAAAAACGGGCAAAAAAAGTGCCAATTTCAAATAGTAAACAAATGGGTACAGCTAATAGTATTTGTGAAAATACGTCTGGAGGGGTAACAAACATAGCAACAGCAAATACCCCAACAATAATATATGGTCGCTTGTTTCGTAAACTTTTTGGTGTAGTTATTCCTGTCCAACAAAGCAAAATAATAGCAACTGGCACTTCGAAAGCAAATCCAAAGACAATAAAGAGTGTCATTACAAAATCAAGATACTTGGTAATATCAGTATTAATCGCCACATCGATCGGTGCGGTATGGATAAAGAAGTAAAACGCTAATGGAAACACAGCGAAGTAAGCAAATGCTATACCAAGATAAAAAAGAATCGTGCTTGATACAATTAACGGCATAACCAGACGTTTCTCATGTTGATATAACGCTGGGGCAATAAATCCCCAAATTTGATATAGCACATAAGGAATTGAAATAAAGATCGCCACTACAACTGTTAACTTAATTGGTGTAAAAAATGGTGCTGCAATATCCGTTGCTATCATATTACTGCCTTGTGGCAATTGACTCATAAGCGGATTTGCCACAATATGATAAATATCATTGGAAAAATAAAGCAAGCAAATTAATACCAGCAAAATACAGATAATACACCGTAAAAGCCGTGTTCTAAGTTCAACAAGATGTCCAATTAATGGTTGAGTAGCGTTGTCTGTCATGGTGTATTTTTATCTGTACGAGTTTCTGTATCAATTTTTGTGGCGGAATCGATTTCTTTTTGTAAGGATTCGGTTACACGTTTTAAATCATCAATAGATTCTTGAATTTCGGGTGTAAGTGTTTTTAAACCACTTTGTTCGGCCTTTTTTAAGCTGGCTTGCAACTCTTGCAGTTTGAGCTCTTTATTCAGCTCTAATTGTACCGTAGCAGACATTCGGCGTAGCACTTTTATCCACCCTGTAACTGTTTTTATCGCAATGGGTAGCCGTTCTGGCCCTAAAACCACCAGACCAATAATTAAAACTAATAATAATTGACCAAAACTAATATCAAACACGGTTTACTCTTTTTTGCTCTGATTATTAGCATCAGATGAATCGATATTTTCAGATTTTTTTGAATTATCAGCATCTTTTTTATCGTCATCATCATTCATTGCTTTCTTAAAACCTTTAATTGATTCGCCAAGATCGGAGCCCAATGAACGTAATTTTTTTGTTCCAAATAACAATACAACAACCGCAATTAATATTAAAAGTTGAGGTAAGCTTGGCATCATGATAATTATCTCCGATGAGGTAAATAACCAAATTATACACGCAAATTATAATATTCCCAAGACAATCAGCTTAATGTGAAACCAATATAATAATACATAATGCACACACTAACCCCATCATTTTATATAGATTCCGTTCACGCTTTTTACTAAGCTGTAATTCTTGAGTAATTTGTGTTAGTTGGGCACTCATTTGTTTACTGATTCGTTCATAGTTATTTAATTTTTCGGGTAACTTTGGCAACATAGTTTGCCACGCGGGTAATGATTGCCAAGTTTGTTGTAGTATTTTTTTTGCGCTATATTTATCTTGATACCATTTTTCTAAAAATGGTTTTGCTGTTTTCCATAAATCTAGTTCAGGATAAAGCTGGCGACCTAGCCCTTCAATATAAAATAACGTTTTTTCAAGCAGAGTTAATTGGGGTTGAATATCCATTTCAAATTGGCGAGCAACTTGAAATAATTGTAACAAAATTTGTGAAAATGAAATTTGGGCAAGAGGTTTTGCAAATGCAGGTTCACAGACGTTACGCATTGCCATTTCAAGTGCTACAACATCAGTTGTTTCTGGCACCCAGCCTGATGTGATATAGATTTGGGCTATTTTGCGATAATCTCGATTAAAAAAGGCTAAAAAGTTTTCAGCAAGATAACGTTGATCATCCTCAGTCAATATACCAATAATGGCACAATCAATGCCAATATAACGAGGGTTTTGTGGTTCGGTAATATCGACAAAAATATTACCGGGATGCATATCTGCATGGAAAAAGTTATCACGAAATAATTGGGTAAAAAATGCCTGAACACCTCGTTCTGCTAGTAATTTCATATTGACGTTATTTTGCTTAAGCTGCTCAATATTTGAGATAGGTATACCTTTAATTCGTTCTTCAACTAACACATTTTTTCGACAAAGGTCATGATATACATAAGGAATATATAAGATATCACTATTAATAAAATTATCGCGCAATCTAATCGTGTTGTAAGCTTCTTTTTGTAAATCTAACTCTTTTAATAGCGTGATTTCATAATCACGCACTATTTCAACAGCTCGCAATTTTTCGCCTGATTTTATGCGCTTGGTAAATTGTTTAGCTACCCAATACATTAAACGTATATCAGCTTCAATAATAGGTAAAATATTAGGGCGTAATACTTTAATAATAACTTCAGCTTGGCTACGCTTTAATATTGCTGTATGGACTTGGGCAATCGATGCTGATGCTAATGGTTTTTCATCAAAATGGGAAAAATAATAATCTATTGTTTGACCTAATGCCGATTCAATAAGCTGTTTAGCAATTTGTCCATCAAAAGGAGCAACGTGATCTTGCAATTTGGTCAGCGAATCTGCAATGTGTTTAGGTAAAATATCGCGTCGAGTTGAAACCATCTGCCCAAACTTTACCCATACGGGGCCGAGCTCCTGTAGCGCTTGACGTAATCGCTCACCAATTTCTTGATGTTTAGCTTTGGGTCTAATCCAAAATAAACACTTTAAAACCAACCGTGGCCACCTTACTAAATGGTGTTTTGGTAACAATTCATCTAATCGATAAGCACGAAATATCGCAAGTATTTTATAAAGTCGAAAAAAGGTCATTATTTTTTATCGCATCAAAATTTAAAGCCAATATGTAAAGCTACAATGCCACCTGTCATGTTGTGGTATTTCACATCAACAAATCCTGCATCTTCCATCATTCTTTTCAGTGTATTTTGATCAGGATGCATTCGAATTGATTCGGCTAAATAGCGATAACTTTCAGAATCATTTGCCACAATTTTGCCCATTAACGGTAACATAGTAAATGAATATAAGTCGTAAGCTTTATTTAGGATCTGATATTGCGGTTTAGAAAACTCAAGGATTAATAAGCGCCCACCGGGTTTTAATACTCGCCATATAGAGCGTAAAGCCTTTTCTTTATCAGTGACATTGCGCAAGCCAAATGAGATGGTTATACAATCAAAATAGTTATCCGCAAAGGGTAACTCCTCGGCATTAGCTTGTACATATTCGATATTTTTAAATAAGCCTTTGTCTCGTAGTTTATCTCGCCCAACTTTTAACATTGATTCGTTTATATCAGCTAAGACAACTAATCCGCTATCACCAACAAGTTGCGAGAATTTTGCCGTTAAATCACCTGTGCCACCTGCTAGATCTAAAACTTTTTGACCTTTACGCACACTGCTATACTCAATGGTGATTTTTTTCCAAATTCGGTGAATGCCAAATGACATAAGATCATTCATAACATCATATTTATCGGCAACAGAGTGAAATACTTCAGCAACACGTTTTACTTTTTCTTGTTTTGGAACTTGAGTGTAACCAAAATCAATTTTTTCTTGATTTGTATTGTCTTGTTTGTCAGAAGATTGAGACATAAAATTTACCTATCACAAATAATTGGCTTATTTTAGCATAAGCCATAATAAATGTGATGAACTAAATCAATAATGCTTCAATCTTCTTTGAAACAGTTTCAAAATATTCAAGTTGCGAGGATTGAGGATTTAAATCTTTTTCATGAATGACTAAATCAAAATGACAACTTTCTTTTAAGGCTCTTAAAACATCATTATTTTTTTTAAAAATTTGACTGTAATATTGTGCAAGTGTTTCAAAATCGATTGAAGTAAAAACAAGTTTATTTGATGTTTCAACGGCTTTTGCAATTCGTTCAACGTGTAACATTGCAATTTTCATATAATCGGATTCGCTCAAATAACGTTTATTATGTTGGATTGAAATTTCTCGTTCAATATAATTAATATAGCCATTGGGCACGTATTGAGTATTATAAATATTAGCAAATTGGAGTGGTAAGTCACAAAAACGACCTTGGCCAATAATAGCCACTTTTTTTACAAAAAAAGGTTTTGCTGCTTGTGCAATAAAATTCCAGTTTTTATATGGATTTTGGCGGATTTGTGTTGCACTAATGTTAATAAATTCTCGATTAGCATCAACAATAACGGCTGGGCAATCAAAATAGAACTTATGGTTATTAACATCTTGTGGCTCGCTAGTAAATACCACATTGGGCTTAATTTTATGCTCAGCAAGAATTTGTTTTACCCGATCGCTCCAATCTTGCCAACCATTTGGGTAAAACTCGATGCCAGCCTCATCAAGTACATGGATATGAATATTATGGCGATCTTTAAATGTTTCTTTTAACCATGAAAAGCGGTCACTTATTTGTGGTTGTTTTGGTAAACGGCTTTGATTAAATAGTTGCTTATCACGCGATGCTTCACATCCCAAAAAGATATGTAATACATCAACTTGGTTCATCGCTTTTTCAATTAGATAAATATGACCACAATGTAAAGGATAAAACTTCCCAAAAATTAAACCAACTTTATGCTTAAAAGTCATGACGCATACCAAAATATATAAAAACTAGTACAATTTACAGAAAAAAAAAGCAATTTCTAACCAAATGATGCTATTTGATATATTTTATCAATGAGTAAAATAGTTTTTTATCAATAACTCATTGATAGTAAAAATATTAATTTACTTATGTAAGTTCGATAATAAAACACCCGTTGCAACCGAAATATTTAATGCGGACATGTTATCATTGCCTTTTAGATGTACAACAATATTAGCGCTGTTAATTAGTTTCATATTAATTTGTTGAAATATGACTACCGCAACTTTTTTATTAAAATGGATTTGGTGCAATTCGCTGGATGTAATTGACTTTACTTGACAAGGTAATAGGGCAATAACTTGATAGCCATGTTGCTTAAGCATATCTATTGAGGCCACAAAATCATCACTTTTAATTGACTCAACAGCTTCAACGCCACCTTCAGCCACACGCATAGCAGCACCGCTATCAAGTAAATTTGTTTGGCGTAACATGACACCATTAACGCCATAAAAAGCGGCACTACGAATTAACCCACCAAGATTATGGGGATTATTGACATCATCAATCGCTAAAACACAATCATGATCTTTATCGCTATTGTTTTCTAGATAATCCAATAACGTAAGTGGTATACGTTTTTTAACAATTAAACATACGCCACCATGATGTTGCGTTTGGGTTATTTTACCAATCTGTTCGCTAGAGACTACATCATAACCTAAGCGTTGTTTAACGAGCCACTCAATTAACTCTTTAAATTGATAAGTCATCTCTTGAGTAATAAATAATTTAACAATTGCTGTGCGACGATGTTTGAATACTGCCTTACAACTATTTTCGCTATAAACTAACGTTTCTTCTTTACGTTGGCGATATCCATCATAACCAAAAGTTGGAGTTTGTTCATTTGTACGAAGCTTTTTTTGCCATGGTGATTCATTCTCAATAGGCAATTTAGATTGATTAAGATCAACAATAAAACTCTTTTTTGCAAATGCAGATTTATCATTTCTAGGTTTGAATGTTTCAATACGATCATGACGATCGCGTTTAGGTTTTACTTGAAATGAGTCATCTTTACTTTTCCAGCCAGTCGTTTTTTTAGTCGCTGAACGAAAAGGCTTTTTAGATTCGCTATTTTTGGCATAAAAAATAGTAGGTTTGCTTTTTTCGGTATTATTGTTCATATCAATCTCATAATTAATTGGTTATCGAGTACGAATGGTTGGGGCTATTTTATCTAATACACCATTAACAAATTTATGGCTATCTGCAGCACCAAATGTTTTAGTTAAATCGATAGCTTCATTAATCACAACTTTATAAGGTACATCTTGACGTTTTATTAATTCATACAGTGCGATTCTAAGTATGGCTAATTCTACTTGGCCTAACTCATTAATCGAACGTTCAGTGAGATAAGGCGTCATTTTGTCATCTAATTCGCTGGTATTTTTGGCTACACCATTTAATAGCTCACGAAAATACTTAGCATCAACGCCTTTCATATCTTGTTCCGCAATAAAACTTGTCTCAACATCAGCAAGATCGTTTCTAGAAACTTGCCAAGAGTAAATGGCTTGCACTGCGCATTCTCTTGCTCGACGACGAGGATTAACTAATGCCACTAAATTACTCCTTAATTGCTTTAATAATATTTAGCATTTCCAGTGCAGTTAATGCCGCTTCAGCACCTTTGTTGCCAGCTTTTGTGCCTGCACGTTCAATAGCTTGTTCTATACTTTCGGTAGTTAAAATACCGAATCCAACTGGAATAGTGTTATCTAAACTTGCACTTAATAATCCTGAACTTGATTCACCAGCAACAAAATCAAAATGTGCCGTACTGCCACGAATAACCGTACCTAGCGCTACAATTGCATCATATTTCTTTGACTGTGCAGCAACTTTAGTAGCCAGTGGAATTTCATAAGCACCTGGAACCCAAATAACAGTAATATTTTTATCATCAACTTGTCCAATGCGTGTTAACGCATCAATTGCACCATTGACAAGGCTATCATTAATAAAATGATTAAATCGTGCTACTACAATTGCAACCGTAGCTTTTGGTGCAGCAACTTTACCTTCAATTGTTTGCATATTCATTCCTTATTGATTCTATTTTAAATGCCTTTTCACTCTTTTCTTAAGCGAAAAAATAATTGTTAAATTGTATCACGAATTAAAGACTTATCCTATTGGCAAATAGCGTTACGACTGAGTTTTATCCAAGATATTATTTAAAATAAATGAAAAAATTTAGCTATTGTAAATGTATTATTTATTAATTTTAAAATTAATCTAAATTTTGTTGTTATTTCACTCTTTAACTGTTAGTCATTATTTTAACTTATTTGGGCTTTAACATTTATATTTAAACATATGTACTTAATGTATATATCTACCTGAAAGTTTTTGCCAAGAAAAGTAATTTTATTTTTATCGCTTGCAAGCTATTTTGAAAAAATTACAATAGTACAATAAATTTATTTAATGATGGGGAAGTATTAGTGTACATTGACAATATTCGTAATGAGTTAAACCAAGCCATTGAGGTCTTAACTAGTTTCGTTTCCGATGATAAAAATCTTGAGCAGATTCAAAAAGCGGCTATCTTAATTGCCGATTCCTTTAAACAAGGCGGTAAAGTTTTATCATGTGGTAATGGCGGTTCTCATTGTGATGCGATGCATTTTGCTGAAGAGTTAACAGGCCGCTTTCGCGATAATCGCCCTGCTTACCCTGCAATTGCTATATCTGATGTAAGTCACATTTCCTGTGTGGGTAATGATTTTGGGTTTGATTTTATTTTTTCGCGTTATATTGAAGGTGTAGGTCAAAAAGGTGATGTACTTTTAGGTATTTCAACCTCTGGGAACTCAACCAATGTGCTTAAAGCCATTGAGGCAGCAAAACAAAAAGGGATGAAAATCATTACATTAACCGGTAAAGATGGTGGGAAGATGAATGGGCTTGCCGATGTTGATATTCGTGTTCCGCATTTTGGCTATGCCGATCGTGTACAAGAAATCCACATTAAAGTAATTCATATTCTTATTCTTCTTATTGAAAAGGAAATGTCAAAATAATATGTGTGAATTATTGGGTATGAGCGCTAATGTGCCAACCGATATTTGTTTTAGTTTTAGTAGCCTAATTAAACGAGGTGGGGACACAGGTCCTCACAAAGATGGTTGGGGAATTACCTTTTATGAAGGAAAAGGTTGCCGAACATTTAAAGATCCTGAGCCTTGTAGCTATTCACCTATTGCTAAAATGGTAAAAGAATATCCCATTAAATCTAAAGCCGTGATTGCCCATATTCGACAAGCTAATCGCGGTGGTGTCGCACTGGAAAATACCCATCCGTTTACTCGTGAGCTTTGGGGTAAGAACTGGACTTTTGCCCATAATGGGCAATTAACTGATTACCAAAATTTAGATACAGGACTATTTCAACCTGTCGGCGAAACTGATAGTGAATATGCTTTTTGCTACTTAATAAATCAATTACACCAAAAATATTCGCAACAACCGACCGATGATCTTGAACTGTTTAAATATATTAAACAATGTGCCAATCAGTTAAGTCAACTTGGTATATTTAATATGTTGCTTTCTGATGGGCAATATGTATTTGCTTATTGTGCAACTAATTTACATTGGATAACCCGTAAAGCGCCATTTGGTAAAGCAAAATTAATTGATGAAGATGTTGAAATTGACTTTCAAAAACATACCACATCTAATGATGTAGTAACTATTATTTCAACAATGCCTTTAACTTCAAACGAAGTCTGGGCTAAATTAGATGTTAATGAAGCTATTTTATTTAGAAATGGAAAAATCAGCCAATCTTTCTTATCTTAATCACGGGGGGCATTTTTATAATTATCCTGACGTCAAAAAATCTACTAGCGTTAAGGCAATCCAAAGGGGGTTATGGTAAGTCGATTTGAAATAGCTATGCCATCAGATCGTAAAAGTATACTAGTTATTATTATTGTTTTTGCGTCAAAATATTTAGCAATTGCACCACAAGCTATGCTAAAACTTTACAGAAGAAATTAGCATCTACCTTACTCGTTCTTTCAAATAACTTTGGTAATCAGGAATTTCAATATCCACTTCTTGTGTAAATATTGGCGATTGTATTAATGCGTTAGCGGTAGCTTGATTTGTAGCAACCGGAATATTCCAAACTGTTGATAAACGTAAAAGCGCTTTAACATCGGGATCATGCGGTACAGCATTAAGTGGATCCCAAAAGAATACGAGAATATCGATTTTACCTTCTGCAATTAACGCCCCAATTTGCTGATCGCCCCCCATTGGTCCGCTAAGCATTGGCGTAATATTTAATCCTGTTTCTTTCTTGATTAATGTGCCTGTCGTACCTGTTCCACATAAATTATGATGAGAAAGCTCTTCACGATTTTTTTTACACCAAGCTAATAAAGACTCTTTCAAATGATCGTGGGCAACTAAAGCAATGTTTTTTTTAGTTAGTAATTTGCGCGTGGTATTTAGCATCATTAACATCCTAATTTATTATTATCTTTGTTTGTTTTTAACAGAGTCTTAATTAAAGTGCAACAGATATTTAATCGGTAAAAAATAATAAAAAAGGCACCAAAGTGCCTTTTTTATATTAAGAGACAATCAATTAGAATTGGTAAATTAAACCAAGAGCTACGGTGTCTTTTGTTGTGCCATTGATTTGCGATTTAGTAAATGCGCCATCTTCATATAAAGCACGACGTGCGCCAATATCATCTTTATCTAATAAATTGATCTTATAATCGATAATAGCTTGTAAGTTTTTGTTAAAATCATAAGTTAACCCAACATCAACATACTTCGCTAAATCATTACCTTTAAGTCCTGCATCACTTGAATAACTAGATGCACCTTTAACTTTATGTTGAATATATGCAACAGATGGTGTTAAACGACCCACTTCAAAGTCAATACCATATTGCGCAACAAATTCATAACCTTTGGTTTTTAAGTCATTCGCACTGTGTGTCGTTAATGCATTATCCCAACCATATTTTTGTTTACCTTGAATATATAATGCGGCTAAATAAAGGTTGTTATTATCATATTTAACACCTGTTGACCATGCTTTAGCATCCTTATGTCCACCAGTTTGAGCATAACCTGCGCCAACAGATAAACCTGTATCGAGCACATTCCAATCAACTACTGAACCCCAAGCTTCAGCGCTATCGCGTTTTTCACCATTACGATCATGTTTGGTGAAATGACGAGTAGAGCTATTATCACCATTATCCGCATATTGAACAGCAAAATTCAGACCGTTTACTAAGCCAAAAAAGTCTGAGTTACGATAAGTCGCAACAGCTTTGGTGCGCGCTGTTAATGCATAAAGATCATTATCCGAAGCATCACCACCAAATTCCGGTAAAACATCCGTATAAGACGTTAATGTTTTTAGCACACCATCATTACGACCGTAATCGAATGACCCAAAATCACCAAAGTTTAAACCAGCAAAAGCATAGCGAGTTTCGTTATCGGCATCTTCGCCAGTTTTAGCTTCATATTCCCAACGACCATACCCAGTTACACTGTCAGTCACTTGAGTTTGACCAGACATACCTAAACGAGCTGTGGTTTTGTCACCTTCGCCCGTTTGGTTATTACGATCAGTAATATAGTTTAAAGCATAAACTCGACCATAAAAGTCAACTTTATTACTGTCTTTATTCCACACTTCAATAGAAGCGTTAGCTGTGCCTGCAATTAAGAGCGCAGGAATAGCGATTGCCAATAGATTACGTTTCATTTTTACCCTCTTAGGTATTTTATATTATTAAAGATGCAAATTACTTTGCTTTGGTTTAACAAATAACTGCTAATAATTAGCAATTATATTATTATTGTGATATCGATTTTCTTGTGACAGAACAGATTTTATTACCTATTTAACACTGGAAGTTAGATTAATTCTGCGAATTTTCGAATATTTTAATGTTTGTTATTATTTTTTTTAAACATAAAATGTTTTTTTAACTAGAAAGGTATTTATAAGGCGAAAAAAAAGGCACAATAAGTGCCTTTTTATAAGATATCAAGAAGCAATTAGAATTGGTAAATTAAACCAACACCTAACACGTCTTTAGTACCTGGTTTGTTTGTGTGACGATCACGTTGGTGTTCTGTATTATGTCCTGCACCGATGTCTTTACGATCAAGAAGATTGAACTTATATTCAACAATCGCGCTAAAGTTTTTGTTTAAATCATAAGTTGCACCTAGAGATACATATTTAACTTCTGGTGAATTAAAGCCACGATACTTCCAAAGGTAACCATATTTAGGGAAATTGTCATAATCAGAAGATTTAATTTTGTGTTGAACATAAGCTAGAGAAGGAGTTAAACGACCAACCTCAAGATCAATGCCATATTGAGCAACTAATTCAAATCCTCTAACTTTTAGATCAGTATTTCTCAAGTAAAGATCTTGGTAATAAGTAGCAAGACTATTCTTCAGTTTACTTTGGAAATAGTTAGCGCCTAAATATAAATTATAGTTGTCATATTTAAGACCACCAGCCCAAGTGCTTTGACGATTATCACTATTTGAAGTTTGAGCATAACCCGCACCAGCAGTTAAACCTGAGTCAAAAATATTCCATTGAATATTTGCACCATAAGCTTCACGAGATTCTCCTCTGATTGCATCTTCTTTATAACCATTTGAGTTATCTCCGTTATCAGCATATTGTAATGCAAAGCTGATATCATCAGTTAAACCAAAGAAGTTATTGTTACGGTAAGTTGCAACAGCTTTAGTACGCGCTGAAAGTACATGCCAATCGTTGTTTGCTGCATCACCGCCAAATTGTGGTAATACGTCAGTGTAAGCTGTGATTGCTTTTAATACACCATCGTTACGACCGTAGTCAAATGAACCTGCATCACCAAAGTTTAAACCAGCGAATGCGTAACGTACTTCGTTATCAGAATTCTTACCAGCTTTAGCTTCATATTCCCAACGACCGTAGCCAGTTACGCTATCAGTGATTTGAGTTTGACCTGACATGCCTAAACGAGCTGAAGTATCATCACCTTCACCTTTTTGTCCACGATCAGTAATATTGTTAGCTGCTTTTACTCGACCATAAAAGTCAACTTTATTACCATCTTTGTTCCATACTTCAATAGATGCATTTGCGCTAGCTGCTACTAAAAGCGCAGGGATAGCGATTGCTAATAGATTACGTTTCATTTTTTACCCTCATGGTTATTTTCTTAAAAAGACACTGTCCATAAGTTTAGTGTCAATTTTGTACAAATAATTATTCATCCAAAAAATAATATTTTTATCTATTATTTTTATCTACTTTTTACAGTAGTGTAAATTATGTATAAATTTTTTTTAAAATCAAGCGAACTTTTCATAAAAGGTGATGTCTAAGCACAAAATTAAGCCTGTTTGTTTGTTTTTTGAGCGCATTAAAGCTAAAATTAGTTAATCTTTAGCTCTAATGAATTGGTTATAACTCAACTAGTTTAAAAATTTGCATTACGTGGTGTTCTTGGAAATGGGATCACATCACGCACATTTTGCACACCTGTTACATAAGCAATTAATCGTTCGAAACCAAGTCCAAAGCCAGAATGTGGTACGGTACCATAACGGCGCAAATCACGATACCACCAATAATCTTCTTTCTTAAGTCCCAATTCTTCCATACGTTTATCTAACATATCTAAACGCTCTTCACGCTGTGAACCTCCGATAATTTCACCAATACCAGGCGCTAATACATCCATGGCCGCAACGGTTTTACCATCATCGTTCATGCGCATATAGAATGCTTTAATATCTTTCGGATAGTTTTTTACAACTACTGGTGCTTTAAAATGTTGTTCGGCTAAATAACGCTCATGTTCTGAGGCTAAGTCGATTCCCCAACTGACTGGATTTTCAAACTTAGCATCGCAATTTTGCAAAATGGTTATAGCATCAGTATAGTCAACTTGGGCAAAATCAGTGTTAATAAAGTTTTCAAGGCGTGTTATTGCTTCTTTATCTACGTGCTGAGCGAAAAATTGCATGTCGTCAGCACGTTTTTCTAATACTGATTTAAACACATATTTCAGCATGTCTTCGGCAAGCTTAGCATTGTCATTTAGATCGGCGAATGCCACTTCGGGTTCCATCATCCAAAACTCAGCTAAATGACGAGTTGTGTTTGAGTTTTCAGCTCGAAATGTTGGGCCAAATGTGTAAACTTTAGAAAGCGCACAAGCATAAGTTTCAGCATTTAACTGTCCAGAAACAGTTAAAAAAGCTTCTTTGCCAAAAAAGTCTTTATCAAAATCAATGTTACCATTATCTGATTTAGGCAGATTTAACATATCGAGTGTTGAAACTCGGAACATTTCGCCAGCCCCTTCAGTATCCGACGCGGTAATAATTGGGGTTGATAACCAATAAAAGCCACGCTCATCAAAAAATTGATGAATTGCTTGTGCAAGTGTATGGCGTACACGTGTTATCGCACCAACAATATTCGTTCTTGCTCGTAAGTGTGCGACTTCACGAAGATACTCAATTGAATGACGTTTAGCTGCCATTGGGTAAGTTTCAGGATCATCAACAAAGCCGTAAACTTCAACTTGTATGGCTTGTAATTCATATTTTTGACCTTGGCCTGGTGATTCCACGACTTTACCCGTCACCTTAACTGAACATCCGGCAGTTAAGCGTAAGATATCTTGTTCATAATTAGGTAAATTATTTTCAATAACAGCTTGAATAGGATCAAAGCAAGAACCATCATAAACAGCTAAAAATGAAATACCGGCTTTAGAATCACGCCGAGTTCTTACCCAGCCTTGAACAGAAATAGTGCTACCAACAGCAATTCTGCCTTGTAACACATCAACAATAGGTGAAACTGAATTCATTTTAATTTTCCATCTCTACATTATTTAATGTTATATCTAAACTAATACTGGCATTTCCAGCCTTTTTAATGCCACTTACTACACACAAAATATCAAAAGTTTTGGTTAGGACGTGCTTTTATAAATTATTTCTAGTTGTTTATTTTTATGTTAAGTGAGATTATTGATTAATACTTAACACTGAACGTCCGTTTTAATTCATTAACGAAAGCTAAATCTTGAGAGATAGTCTTTCCAGGGCTATCGGATAATTTAGCGACTGACTGATTATTACATTCTGTCAATTTAATTACAATATTCAAAGCGTTAGTATTAAAATCTGGCGATGGAATATCGCAAGCTAAAAAACCACCTATACCAAAAGATAATTTTACACGATGATTAAAGTGTTGATAAATGCTAATCGCTTTATCAAAATTTAAGCTGTCTGAAAATACTAGCAATTTTGTTTTAGGATCAATGCCTAATTGTTGGTAATGCGCAATCGCTTTTTCACCCCATTTTATTGGATCACCTGAGTCATGCCGTAATCCTTGATAACAAGAGGCAAAATGGGAATCGAAGTCCTGTAAAAACGCATCCATAGTAATACAATCAGTTAAAGCAACACCTAAATCCTTGGTATACTCGTCTAGCCAAACTTGCAGTGCATTTTTTTGGCAATCTTCCAGATATGAGCTTAGGCGCTGATGAGCTTGAAACCACTCGTGTGCTTGCGTTCCAACAGGAGTAAGCCCTAAACGATAAGCAAGTAAATAATTGCTAGTACTATGAAAATTATTAAAATTATTTTTTAAATAACTAACAACCGCCTCTTGCACTGCAAACGAATAACGCCTACGTGTGCCAAAATCCATTAAGTTAAAGCCTGACATATCTATATTAGCTGTTTTTTTATCAAACAACGCCAATTTATCTTTTAGCCTTACTAAGGCTTCAGGAACACCAATATTGGGCGAACGATCTTTGTGAACTATTTCACTAATGATCGCAAGTAATGGCACTTCCCATAAAATAACATCTAACCATTTACCTTCGATTCGAATAACCAGCAACCCATTGTCATTTTTAATTGTTAGTAATTCACTGTTAAAACGCCAGTTTTTTAACCAATTTAAGTAGTCCGATTTAAAAAACGAAATGCGAGATAAATAATCAAACTCGTTATCATTTAGTGATAATGATTCCATCAATTTGACTTGATGCTTTATCTCATTAACATATTGTCCTAATAAATCATCGCTACGGCAGCGAAACTCGGCAACAACTGTTGCATTTGGGTAGTGATGAAAGACAGCTTGTTGCATATGCAACTTATAAGCATCAGTATCTAGTATTGATGTAATTATCGCTGGTAACATGTAAATTGACTGCTATTACTTTAAAGAAAATTCTTAAGATTATAGCAGAATAATAATGAAGATATAGATTAATTATGTAATAAGATTGTTTTTAATCCGCTATAATGCTAATTAGCACAGCATATAATTTGAGTACAAACCAAAAGGTCATCATAACATGAATACAAAAACACCTGAATTGCAACCTATTGCCAAAAATCGGCTTGATTATAAAGCGCCCGATTTTACCATTACCGATATTGATCTTGATTTTGATTTAGCACCAGAAATAACAACAGTAACCGCTCGTAGCCGTGTGCTTCAAAAAAATAATCAAGCGAATGATTTAATTTTAGACGGTGAAGATCTTAAGTTGATATCGGTGAATATTAATGAGCAACCATGGCATGATTATCAACTTACTAAAACAGGATTAGTTATTCAAAATGTTCCTACAGAATTTACTTTAACTATTGTTAATGAAATCAAACCAATTGATAATACGGCACTTGAAGGTTTATATGTATCAGGCGATGCGCTTTGTACCCAATGCGAAGCGGAAGGATTTCGCCATATTACCTATTATCTTGACCGGCCTGATGTGCTTGCACGTTTTTCAACGCGCATTACAGCGAATAAACAATGCTATCCTTTCCTACTTTCGAACGGTAACCGTATTGCACAAGGCGAACTTGCCGATGGGCGCCATTGGGTTCAATGGCAAGATCCTTTTCCTAAACCAGCCTATTTATTTGCGCTCGTTGCTGGTGATTTTGATATTTTAAAGGACCAATTTATCACACAATCAAAACGGAAAGTGGATTTAGAAATTTATGTTGATAAAGGTAACTTAGATCGTTCGCACTGGGCGATGACAAGCTTAAAAAACGCCATGCGTTGGGACGAAACGCGTTTTGGGCTTGAATATGATTTAGATATTTTTATGATTGTTGCTGTTGATTTTTTCAATATGGGAGCAATGGAAAACAAAGGTTTAAATATCTTTAACTCAAAATATGTACTTGCAAAACCTCAAACGGCAACAGATGATGACTATCTAGGCATTGAAGGTGTGATCGGTCATGAGTATTTTCACAATTGGACAGGCAATCGAGTTACTTGTCGTGATTGGTTCCAACTCAGCTTAAAAGAAGGATTAACCGTCTTTCGGGATCAGGAATTTAGCGCTGATATGGGATCACGTGCAATAAAACGTATTGAAGATGTCAAACTTTTACGTACCGTGCAATTTGCTGAAGATGCCAGCCCAATGTCTCATCCGATTCGCCCAGATCAAGTTATTGAAATGAATAACTTTTATACGGTAACTGTATATGAAAAAGGGGCTGAAGTTATCCGTATGATGCACACCTTACTAGGGGAGGACAAATTCCAAGCGGGAATGAAACTCTATTTTAAACGCCATGATGGTTGTGCTGCAACTTGTGATGATTTTGTGGCTGCCATGCAAGATGCCTCAGGTATTGATTTAACCCAGTTTAAATTATGGTACAGTCAATCTGGTACACCAGAGCTAACCGTCACCGATAATTATGATGAAACAAAACAACAATATTCCCTGACAGTAGAACAATGTACACCTGCAACTCAAGATCAGGCACAAAAACAAGCACTGCATATTCCACTTAATATCGAATTATATCGGCATAATGGTGATATAATTGCATTACAATACCAAGGCAAACCTATTCACCACATTTTAAATTTAACGCAGAGCAAACAACAATTTATTTTTGATAATGTGGCTGAAAAACCAATTATTTCATTATTACGTGATTTTTCTGCGCCTGTTAAGTTAGCTTATGATTATCAAGATAATGATCTTATATTCCTAATGCAACATGCGACTAATGCTTTTAGCCGTTATGATGCTGCTCAAATGCTATTAGCAAAATATGTTCGTTTAAATGTAAAAAATTATCAGGAAAATCAAAAGCTAACCCTACCTGATACTGTATTAGATGCCTTTAGATCTGTATTATTATCAGAAAATACCGATCCTTTCCTTATTGCCTTAATATTAACCTTACCATCTGAAAACGAGTTGGCTAATTTATTTACTGTGGTTGATCCTATTGCTATTTACCAAGTTCGCCACTTTTTATTAACACGTTTTGCTAATGAGCTTAACGATGAATTAGGTGCAATCTATAACAACAATAAAACCCCACAATATCAGATCGAACATAACGATATTGCCAAACGGTCACTTAAAAACTGTTGTTTAACTTTATTAGCCTATGCGGATGATAATTCGCGCGCTAATACACTAGTTAGACAGCAATATCATCAAGCAAATAATATGACTGATTGTTTAGCTGCCTTAAATGTGGCGGTAAAAGCGGAACTTAATTGTCGAATTGAATTATTAGCTGACTTTGATAACAAATGGCACCAAGATGGACTAGTTATGGATAAGTGGTTAGCGTTAAACGCAACAAGCCCAGACAAAAACGTCCTTGTTACAGTGAAAAAGTTGCTTACCCACCGCTCATTTTCACTGAGTAATCCAAACCGAATTCGTGCATTAATTGGTGCCTTTGTCAATAACAATCCTGTTGCATTTCATGCGCAAGATGGTAGTGGTTATCAATTTCTAGTTGAAATACTCACTGAATTAAATCAGAAAAATCCACAAGTATCGGCGCGATTAATCGATCCCCTTATTCGATTTAAACGTTATGACGAAAAACGCCAACTACAAATGCGAAAAGCGCTTGAAACATTGCTTAAAATTGAAAATTTATCTAAAGATCTATATGAAAAAATTAGCAAAGCTTTAGAGGAATAAGTTGCAAAATATCATCCTGTTACAGTGTTTCAGGATGATATAAAGCTAATGCTAAATCAAATTGTTATACTAAAATGCATAGTTTCCTGAAACTTTTTTACAACTATTTTAATGAGTTTTAAATAATGACTATACAAGAAATCACGCCAATTGAGCTTATAAACAAATTAAACCAGCAAGATAAACTATTTTTGCTTGATGTGCGTGAAGCCAATGAAGTGGCTATTTGCGGTATTCACAACGCAATTCATATCCCAATGAATACTATCCCATTATATCTAGATAAAATTCCAGATGAAATTGATATTGTAATTTATTGCCATCACGGCAGGCGTAGTTTAGCTGTTGCCCATTTTTTAGTAGAAAATGGCTTCGATCCTAACAGGCTATATAACCTTGCAGGTGGGATTGATGCTTGGGCTGTAATGATTGATAAACAAATGCCAAGATATTAAAGCCCCCGTTATCAAACGAGCTTGATTTAGTTATCGTTTATTATTGATGCATAATTCTAATAACTATTTGATTATGCGTTTAATAGATTTCTTTATTCACAAATATCAAGTAAAATAAGCGAAATTATACTAATTTAGTAGTCTAGGAAGTCACTGTGGCGAGCGAATTACCGAAAAATCTGGTCGAAATTCATGACATGTCTTTTTATCGTGGAACGCGACCTATTTATAAAAATATGAGTTTGAATGTCCCTAAAGGTAAAGTGACGGCAATCATGGGACCTTCAGGAATTGGTAAAACCACACTACTACGGCTTATTGGGGGGCAATTAAAACCTCAGTCAGGACAAATTTTATTTGATGGTGAAGACATCCCTTGCATGTCTCGATCTAGACTTTATGAAGTCCGCAAACGTATGAGTATGTTATTTCAATCAGGTGCATTATTTACTGATTTATCTGTATTTGATAATGTGGCTTATCCGTTACGTGAACACCTTAACTTACCTGAGCCTGTGTTGCATAATTTAGTTTTAATGAAGCTACAAGCTGTTGGATTGCGTGGTGCTGCGCATATGATGCCATCGGAATTATCTGGAGGAATGGCAAGGCGTGCGGCTTTGGCGCGTGCTATTGCACTTGATCCTGATTTAATTATGTTTGATGAACCTTTTGCTGGACAAGATCCTATATCAATGGGAGTTATAGTTAAACTTATCGCTGAAATTAACCAATCATTAGGATTAACCTGCATTGTTGTTAGCCACGATGTAAACGAAGTGCTCAGTATTGCTGATTACGCTTATATTGTTGCTGAACAACATATTATTGCCGGTGGCACATCACAACAATTACGTGATAATGACGATTTACGAGTTAAACAATTCCTTGATGGATTGGCAGATGGTCCTGTGCCTTTTCATTATCCTGCTGATGATTATAAATTAGACCTAAGCAGAGGTATAAAATAATGTTGAATTTATTAGCAAAATTAGGGCAATGTTTTATCAATATTATTTCGATGATTGGCCGTTCTGGCGTTATGCTTTTTGGTGCATTAATTGGTAAACCACAATTTAATAAACAATTTCCATTATTAGTCAAACAATTTTACTTTGTTGGCGTTCAATCACTAACGATTATTATGGTTTCTGGCCTTTTTATTGGCATGGTACTTGCCTTACAAGGCTACTTTATATTAACTACGTTTGGTGCCGAAGCAAGCCTTGGAATGATGGTCGCACTTGCCTTACTTCGTGAACTCGGCCCTGTTGTTGCAGGCTTGCTGTTTGCAGGCCGTGCGGGTTCAGCATTAACGGCTGAAATAGGTTTAATGAAAGCAACTGAACAGTTATCAAGCATGGAAATGATGGCGATTGATCCATTACGACGTATTATTGCTCCGCGTTTTTGGGCTGGTTTTTTTAGTATGCCGTTTTTAACAGCAATTTTTGTCACAGTCGGCATTTTAGGTGGTGCACTTGTTGGTGTTGATTGGAAAGGGATTGATTCAGGCTTTTTTTGGTCATCCATTCAAAGTAGTGTTAATTGGTGGCATGATTTGGGCAATTGTTTTGTAAAAAGCTTTGTATTTGCTATCGCTAGCACTTGGATTGCACTTTTTAATGGTTATGATTGTGTACCAACATCAGAAGGAATTAGCCGAGCAACAACGAACACCGTTGTTTATTCATCATTAGTTATTTTGGGGTTAGATTTTATTTTAACCGCATTAATGTTTAGTCATTGAGGTCATTAAACATGAGTCGTAAAATTGAAATTACAGTAGGGTTATTCATGGTGCTGGTCATTTGTTCAGTGCTGTTTTTATGCTTTAGAGTCGCTGATCCAACATCATTTGCTAGCCATAATTCCTTTCGGGTTTATGCTGTATTTGATAACATTGGTGGGTTAAAAGCTCGATCGCCTATCAAGATCGGTGGTGTAGTGATTGGGCGAGTTAGTGATATTTCGTTAAGTTCACCAAATAACGATGAGTACAAGCCGTATGTAGCTATGGATATAGATACTCAGTATAACAAAATTCCAAGTTCAAGTTCTCTTGCAATTAAGACATCTGGAATACTTGGCGAACAGTATATTGATATCAATATAGGTGTTGATAGAGAAACGGAATTAAGTATTGACTCACTAGATGTTGATCCAGATATTTTGGCTAAGGCAGAAAAAAATAAAACTCCACCGTACTTAGTTGAAGGTTTTGTTGTGCACAACACAACGCCTGCAATTGTTTTAGAAGATCTTATTGGTAAATTTCTTTACAGCATAGGTGGTTCATCAGATAAAGACAAAGATGATAAAGATAAAAAACAAGATATAAATGAAAACTAAGGAGTTAACATGTTAAATAAATTTAAAACAACCCTTTTTTTAGCATTAGCTTTATTGTTTAGTGCTAATACATTCGCGGAAAATGATCCCTATAAAGAGATGCAAGTAGCCGCCGATAAAATTTTTACCACAATGAAGTCGCAATCATCGGTGATTAAATCAAATCCAAACAGACTTAAAGACATTGTTAGACAAGATTTATTACCTTATGTACAAGTAAAATACGCTGGTGCGTTAATTTTAGGGAACTACTACAAAAGTGCAAGCGAAGCGCAGCGAACAGCCTATTTTGATGCTTTTGAAAACTATTTAGTACAAACTTTTGCACAAGCGCTTTCAATGTATAATGGTCAACAATATCAAGTTGAGGCAGCAAAAGATTTAACGGGGAAAAATCTTATTTCTATTCGTGTACTCTTAATCCAACCAAACCAAGGTCAACCTTTACGCATTGATTTTCAATGGCGTAAAAACACTGTAACTGGCGAATGGAAAGCCTATGATTTAGTTGCCGAAGGTGTAAGCATGATCAGCACTAAACAAAATGAATGGTCATCAATTTTACGTCAAGGTGGTATTGATGCATTGACGAAACAATTAACCGAGCTTTCAAATCGCAAGATTGATCCAAATACGAAACCAAAAGGCTAGTTTAAAATGTCGCGAATCACAACAGAAAAACAACAAGATGTATTGTGTTTATTTGGTGAGCTAGATGTTCACTCATTAAACGATCTGTGGCCTACACAAAATACCATATTAAATGGTGTAAAACACATTGATGTAGGGCAACTTACTCGTGTTGATTCTTCAGGACTCGCGACTTTAGTTTATTTTTGCAATAAATATAACGTAGAGCTTAAAGGCATTAACCCTCAGTTACAAACATTATTGACGCTGTATGATCTACAACAGGTAATTAACAGCTAACACATTAGCTTTTATACAGAACGCCTAATCACCTGAAAGTTTTTTGACAAAAAATAATCCCCATAATTTATATTAGTGATGAGAATGAAGAATGGATAAACAAGAAATTATAGATAAATTAAAAAGTTCACTTGAGCTTGATGATGTACATGTGCTGACCGATGATGGTAGTCATTTTCAAGTTATTGCAGTAGGTGAATTATTTGCTGATTTAAATCGAGTAAAAAAACAACAAGCTATTTATGCCCCTTTGGCAGAATTTATTAATGATAACCGCATTCATGCACTTTCTATAAAAACCTATACTCCCACTGAGTGGCAACGTGAACGTAAGCTTATGGGATTATAAGTATTCCCTTGCATGAAATTCTCTTGAATTATTCACCTTTGCCATCATATTATGTTCTATTAATAGACAACACCATTTGTATAAAGGTATCTCAACATGACTAATCCATTACTAACAGATGTACCATTACCGCTTTTTTCTCAAATTAAACCTGAACATGTCTTACCTGCCATACAAGAGGCTCTAAAAAATTGTCGAAATACTATTGAAACCGTACTTAAACAAAATAGTAAATATACTTGGGATAATTTGATCCAGCCCATTGATGAAGTAGACGAAAAATTTAGTCGAGCTTGGTCTCCTGTTAGCCATCTTAATTCAGTTAAAAATAGCTCAGAATTACGTGAAGCCTATGAAGCTTGTCTACCCTTACTTTCTGAGTACGGTACATGGGTTGGGCAACATAAGCCTTTATATCAGGCCTATAAACAACTCAAAGAAAGCGAACAATACGCAACGTTAAGCAAAGCACAGAAAAAAGTTATTGATAATGCATTACGTGATTTTGAATTATCCGGAATTGGTTTACCTGATGATAAACAAAAACGCTACGGTGAAATTGTCGCAAAATTATCAGAATTATCATCAAAATATAGTAATAATGTACTAGATGCGACTATGGGTTGGTCAAAACTAATTACTGATATCAAAGAGCTGTCTGGTATGCCTGAAAGTGCGCTTGCAGCAGCACAAGAACAAGCTAAAATTAAAGGCAAAGAGGGTTGGTTGCTGACATTGGATATACCAAGTTATCTTCCTGTGATGACTTATTGTGATAATCGTGATTTACGGTTTGAGCTTTACCAAGCTTATAATACGCGTGCATCCGACCAAGGACCAAATGCGGGTAAATGGGATAATACAGAGATCATTAAGCAAATTCTGGACCTACGTTACGAGCTAGCACAATTATTAGGTTTCAAGACTTATGCAGACAAATCACTGGCAACAAAAATGGCTAAATCCACAACGCAAGTCATCGAGTTTTTAAGCGATTTAGCAACTAAGGCCAAGCCACAAGGTGAAAAAGAGCTAGCTGAACTAAAACGCTATGCGTATGAATTTTTTGGTGCCAGTGATATAAAACCATGGGATATTGCTTATTATAGTGAAAAGCAAAAACAGTATTTATATACTATTAATGATGAAGAGTTACGGCCTTATTTTCCGCAGCAACGAGTAATTAATGGTTTATTTGAAGTAGTACATCGTATTTTCGGTATTACAGCCAAAGAGCGAAAAGGCATTGAAGTTTGGGATCCAGAAGTCAAATTTTATGATCTTTATGCTGCTAATGGCGAATTAAAAGGTAGCTTCTATCTTGATTTATATGCACGTGAACACAAGCGAGGTGGTGCTTGGATGGATGATTGTATTGGTCGCATGCGTTTTGCTGATGGTCATATACAAAAACCTGTTGCTTATTTAACTTGTAACTTCAATCGCCCAATTGGAGATAAACCAGCACTGTTTACTCATGACGAAGTCACCACATTATTCCATGAATTCGGTCACGGATTACACCATATGTTAACCGAAATTGATGTTTCATCAGTCGCTGGTATTAATGGCGTGCCGTGGGATGCTGTTGAGTTGCCAAGCCAATTTTTAGAAAACTGGTGCTGGCAACCTGAAGCGCTCGCATTTATATCCGGTCATTATCAAACAGGTGAACCATTACCCGCAGAAATGCTAGAAAAGATGCTAGAAGCTAAAAATTATCAAGCTGCGTTATTTATTTTACGGCAATTGGAATTCGGCCTTTTTGATTTTAAATTACATACGCAAAAAGATCTCGATATTTTAAACACATTAGCTGAAGTCAGAAAACAAGTTGCTGTTGTTCCTACTGTTGAATGGGGACGCTTTCCTCATGCTTTTAGCCATATTTTTGCTGGGGGGTATGCGGCAGGTTATTATAGTTACTTATGGGCAGAAGTTTTATCTGCTGATGCATTTTCACGTTTTGAAGAAGAAGGTATCTTCAATGCGAAAACAGGTAATGCATTTCTTGACAATATATTGTCACAAGGCGGTAGCGATGAACCAATGATGCTATTTAAAAACTTCCGAGGTCGCGAACCTCAACTTGATGCGCTACTTCGTCACTATGGTATCAAGTAGTTCTAACTTAGCTCAGTTAACACAATTAGCTGAGCAATGGTTATTAGCCCATGCCGATCTTCCGTTTACGCTAGTTACCCAAAATAATCGACTTGAGTTACAAAAAACAGACGAACCAAAATTAGGCTCTATCTGTGTTAATTTTGTTTCTGGCGCGATGGCTCATCGTCGCCAATTTGGCGGTGGTCGTGGCGAGGCAATCGCTAAAGCAGTAGGTGTAAAAGGTGAGTATTTACCCTCAGTTATTGATGCAACTGCGGGACTTGGTCGTGATGCCTTTGTTTTAGCATCTATTGGTTGTCATGTCACTATGTTTGAGCGGCATCCTGTCGTTGCCGCATTATTAAGCGATGGTTTACAACGTGCCTACCAAGATCTCGATATAGGTCACTGGATTGAGCAACATTTACACTTAATTTATGATTCAAGCATTGAGGGATTGAGGGCTTACCCTGAAAAACCAGATGTTGTTTATCTTGATCCGATGTTTCCACATCGGCAAAAAAGTGCGCTTGTCAAAAAAGAGATGCGCATTTTTCAACAGCTAGTTGGTAGTGATAGTGATGCTGATAGTTTATTAGCACCAGCAAGGCAATTAGCCCGGAAACGAGTTGTGGTAAAACGACCTGATTATGCGCCATTTTTAGCTAACCAAAAGCCAACAGCTGAAATTAAAACTAAAAATCACCGTTTTGATATCTATACACCTTTAAAGTAATAGGGAATATTTTTAAATTATGCGATTAGATAAATTTCTTGCTCATCATTTAGGCGCCAGTCGTACTATTGTAAACAAAGAACTCAAAGCTAAAAAAGTGACTGTCGATGGTGAGATTATCAAATCAGGTGCGTATCAATTATCGCCAGATCAATTAGTTGAATATGATGGTTATCAAATTGAACAAGTGACCAACCAACGCTATTTTATGCTCAATAAACCGCAAGGCTATGTTTGTTCGACCAATGATCCCGATCATCCAACAATTCTTTATTTTATTGATGAGCCGATGCCTGAAAAATTACATGCAGCAGGAAGGCTTGATCTTGATACTACTGGGCTTGTTTTGCTTACAGATGATGGTAAGTGGTCACACCGAATTACATCCCCTAAACATCATTGTGAAAAAATTTATGTAGTCACCGTTGAACAACCATTAAAAGTTGAGCTCATTGATATATTTAAAAAAGGCATTCAATTGAAAAGTGAAAAGTCACTCACTAAACCTGCAAAACTAACCATTATTGATGATTTTCATGCTGAATTAATCATTAGCGAAGGTCGCTATCATCAAGTAAAACGGATGTTTGCAGCGGTTAATAATCACGTAATTGCGTTGCATCGAAAACAAATCGGTAACGTGATCCTTGATATACCGGAGGGAGAATATCGACCATTGACTCAAGATGAAATTCATTCTTTTAGCTAATATCAATTGTCGCAATGATAAGTCGTTAAGATGAGGCATTCTATTTATATTTATAGATACTTTAAAGCTAGCCACACCGCAAAAATTAAGCTTGTCCTTAATTAAATTTTATATAAAAGCCGTAAAAAGGAACGATTTGTGCAAAACCAAAACACACAGGTAGAAATAAAAATATCTAAAAAAGCGCTGATTTTTATCCTTGGTTTACTCTCTATGCTTATGCCATTATCTATAGATATGTATTTACCAAGTATGCCAACTATTGCGCACAACTTTAATGTAGCCGATACAGCTGTACAACTCACTATTAGCTGCTATTTACTAGGCTTCTCCGTTGGGCAACTTTTATTTGGGCCGCTTACTGATAGTTATGGGCGACGCAACGTTTTAATTTTTGGCCTAATTATGTTTATAGGCGCGGCATTAAGCTGTGCAATTGCTACCAATATTAATCAATTAATTACCGCTCGCTTTTTTCATGGTATTGCGGCTGCGGCAACCACAATAGTCATTAATGCGTTAATGAAAGATATTTATCGTGATCGTGATGAATTTTCTAAAATGATGTCCTTTGTCATGCTGATATCCAATGTTGCTCCATTACTGGCGCCGATTATCGGTGGATTTATTTTATATTGGTTTAATTGGCGAGCCAATTTTTACACTATCTGCTTAATTGCTCTCGCTTGCTTTGGTTTAGTTGTCACCAATATCCCTGAAACACTCGCAAAAGCCAAACGAGATCGGTTTAGCTTAGTTCGTATTTTAAGCAATTTTATTATGCTGTTTCGACACCGCCAAGCACTCACTTATATGATGATAGGCGCATTTTCAGGGGCGGGGTTATTCTGTTTTTTAAGCTTAGGTCCCTTTGTTTATATGAATTTACATGGCGTTGCATCCACTAATTTTGGTTATTACTTTGCACTCAATATTATTGTTATGATATTGATGAATACCGTAAATAGCCGTTTTGTTAAACGTGTTGGTTCGATTAAAATGATGCAGTTAGGGCTTTTTATCCAATTTACTATGGCAACAAGCCTTCTTGTTGTCAGTCTATTTAATCTAGGGTTTACCTGCCTAGTTATTTGTATTGCTGGTTATATTGGTTGTATGTCAACCATTGGAGGCAATAGCATGGCGATTATTTTAGATCTTCATCAGCATATTGCCGGTACAGCTTCTTCTTTAGCAGGTACAATTCGCTTTGCAGTGGCTGGCGCAATGGGTTTATCATTATCAATGTTAGCATCAACGCATTCGACTGTAAGAGAAACGGTAAATAACTCGACCGAATGGTTAATGGTTGGCTCTATGGTGTTATGTAATTTTCTTGCTGTTAGCTTATTTTTGTGTGCCAAAAACCAAAAAAGGAAAAATCATGATTTACCAATTAGGTGATTTACATCCGCAAATTCATCAACATTGTTTTATTGCAAAATCAGCTGAAATAATTGGTAATGTAACTTTAGAGCAAGGTGTTTCGATCTGGTTTAATACTGTTTTACGTGGCGATATCGCGCCTATTCATATTGGTCAAAATAGTAATGTGCAAGATAATTGCACTGTACATGTTGAAACAGGTACCCCTTGTATTGTTGGTGAAAATGTAACAATTGGTCACAATGTTATTCTTCATAGCTGTATTATTGAAGATAATGTATTAATTGGTATGGGAAGTACTATTTTAAATGATGCGAAAATAGCTAAAAATTGCATAGTGGGCGCTAACTCATTAGTCACACGCACGCTTCCTTATAGTGAAGGTTGTTTAATTATCGGTTCGCCAGCAAAAATTATTCGTAAACTGACTGAAAACGAAATTGAAGGCAATATAAACAATGCAAAAAGTTACGTGAAAAATAGCAAACGATTTAGTGAAAATCTATTTCCTATAAATCGATAGTAACTACAATAAATGATGTTTTATATTTCATTCGCTCTGTGACATAGCGCAATTTATGGTAAAATGCCAGCAATTTTAATAGCGATAGTTTTTTAGGTACTTGTTTGAAAAAGCCCAAAATGACAAGAAAGCAGATTATTACTCAATTCATTTTGCTTGCAATACTAGGTTTATCTGTTTGTTTATTTTTATCTCTGTTTACTTACGATCCCGCTGACCCTGGCTGGTCTCGTACTGCTTGGCACTATCCTATTAGCAATTTTGGCGGTTATCTTGGCGCATATGCCAGCGACATTTTTTTCCAATTTTTAGGGTTTATCGCTTATAGCATCCCTTTTATTACTATTTTTATTTGTTTACAACTCATAGTTCATTTTTATAAACATGCCAATGATCCCATTAATTATTTTAGCCTTTCATTTAGAATTATTGGTGTTTTGGCATTTATCTTCAGTTCGACGGGTTTTTTTGCTTTAAATATTCGTGATGCAGAACAATTTGAAGCAGGTGGTTATCTTGGGGCAATAGTCATTGAAAGCCTTCTACCCATTATAAATAACTTAACTTTATCATTAACTCTTCTTGGAACTTGCTTAGCCTGTATAACATTATTAACTGGATTTTCGTGGTTGAATCTAATGGAAAAATTAGGTGCTTTTGTCATGATTTTACTGTTACCTATTAGATGGTTAATCAAGGCTTGTACAACAAATAACATTGAACAGACTGCGTTAAAACAAGAAAAAAATATTATACGATCTGATGATGTAACAAAAGAACCTCAATTTACAATACCTTGTGATAACAAAGGTGATAACACCGAAATTATTTCACCAAGTTATTCTGTTAATAATGAAATACCTCAAGAGCAGGCATCAAATACTCTTATTTCAGCTGATGAAAATGAAAAGATTTTAATCAAAACGACCGAAGAATTAATTAAAACCAAAGATTCTTTGCAATTATCACAGGTAACAACACCCCAAGCCGTTGATAATCCACCTAGGAAAGAACTCGACCCAGAGGAAATTTTGTCTCGTCTTGAATCAATTATTCAAAACATAAATGGAGATAAAGCAACTCCAGATCAAGAACAGGCTTTATCTTCTTCAATGGCGCAAATAAAGCAGGTGATCCAAACGCAAAAATCTGAAGAAAAACTATCATTTGAACAATCAGATAAGTACACAATATCAGATGCACCAAGTAAACCTTTATTTACTTCGGTAGACAATAAACATGAAATTAAATTCAATAATGAAAAGGGTTCATTTGAACCCGCTCTAGATATTTCAATAATGAAAACCATTGAAACTGAGCAGCCATTGATGCAAGAGCCTGAGGCTATTATAAACACAGCTACCATACAAGAGATAGCAGATGAAAAAACTGAAACGCAAACAGGCGTAAAATTAGAAGTAGAACAACTTGAATATGTTGATACTGAAGCATTAAAAAAAGCGAATCCAATCATTGATGATATTTATCCTGAAGAGATAGCTCAAGATGATCAAGATTATCATTCCTCAGAAAATGATGAGGCTAGTTTAATTCATCCATTATTGAGACGTAATGATAAACCATTGCCAAAACCAACTACGCCACTACCTTCGCTAAACTTATTAACAGCGCCTCCAACGGCAAGAATTGAGGTGGATCATGTGGCCTTAAACGCTATGTCAGAATTGATTGAAAAAAGTTTGTCTGATTACCGAGTAAAAGCCAAAGTTGTTGATTATATGCCTGGGCCTGTGATTACTCGTTTCGAAATTGAGCTTGCACCAGGCATTAAAGCTGCTAGGATTTCAACACTAGATCGTGACTTAGCACGATCATTATCCATGCCATCGGTTCGTGTAGTTGAAGTTATTCCAGGCAAACCGTATGTTGGCATTGAATTACCCAATAAGAATCGTCAAACAGTTTATTTTAGGGAAGTATTAGACAGTCCTCAATTCAAAGATGCTCAATCACCATTAACAATCGTATTAGGTAAAGATATCTCTGGGCAATCAGTGGTTGCTGATTTAGCTAAGATGCCGCACTTATTAGTTGCCGGTACTACTGGTTCGGGTAAATCAGTTGGTGTTAATGCAATGATTTTAAGTATTTTATATAAATCGCAACCTGAAGATGTGCGGTTTATTATGATCGATCCCAAAATGCTTGAGCTCTCTATTTATGAAGGAATACCACACTTATTAACTCAAGTCGTTACTGACATGAAAGACGCTACCAATGCACTTAATTGGTGTGTAAACGAAATGGAACGTCGTTATCGTCTAATGTCAGCGTTAGGAGTGCGAAATATTGCTGGTTACAATGAAAAAATTAAACAAGCTGATGAAATGGGTAGACCAATTCCTGATCCTCTTTGGAAGCCAACCGATAGTATGGATCTTAATATGCCAACACTCGATAAATTACCCTATATTGTCGTGATGGTTGATGAGTTTGCCGACCTTATCATGGCAGTGGGTAAAAAGGTAGAAGAGTTAATCGCAAGGCTTGCACAAAAAGCCAGAGCGGCGGGTATCCATCTTGTCTTAGCGACACAACGCCCGTCGGTTGATGTGATTACTGGTTTAATTAAAGCTAATATCCCTACACGTATTGCATTTACGGTATCAAGCAAGATCGACTCTCGAACGATCTTAGATCAAATGGGTGCGGAATCGCTGCTTGGTATGGGAGATATGCTTTATTTAGCCCCTAATAGCTCAATTCCAATACGAGTACATGGAGCCTTCGTCCGTGATGAAGAAGTTCATGCTGTAGTTCAAGACTGGAAGGCACGAGGTGCACCAAAATATATTGAAAATGTAACCGTTTCAAGTAGTGATAACGATGGCAATAATTCAGAGAGTATCGATGAAGAACTCGACCCTATTTTTGACCAAGTGGTCGAATTTGTTATCGAAACTCGCCGAGCCTCTATATCTAGCGTGCAACGAAAATTCAGAATTGGTTATAATCGAGCAGCAAGAATTGTTGAGCAAATGGAGATTGAAGGCATTATTAGTGCTCCAGCGCATAACGGTAATCGAGAAGTATTAGCAGTTAAAACCAGTGAATATTGATCTTTATTTAAGATGCTAATTTATTTTTATCAATGAATTAGCGCTTTCACAAAACATCAATATAACGTTATTGCTATATTGTAGCTAAATAAATTGAGGATAATAACTATCGTGTGAATAAATAGTAAAAAATACTCAACTATCATATTGATAATATTAATTATTATTATCAAAAACTCGTATCATACTTCAAAAACACTTTAATAGGTACCGATCAATAATGAGTGATTATTCACAGCAAATCGCATTATTAGAATTAAAACTTAATAATGATCCTAATCGATGTTTACCTGCACAATTAGCAACCAAAGCATTAATAAAAGAAATTTGCTTATCGCCTAAACCTGGATTGGTTGATATGAATAATAGCGGTGCACATCGTGATATGGATTTTCAAACCTTTGTCCAAAGTATTAAAGCTATTTGTATTTGGTTTGAGCGTTTTTATAAGTACGGTAAAAATTCCGCCAACTATGATAATCAACATTTTTTAGCAGGCATTAGACCAATTGGCATTGAGTGTGAACAAGCCATGTTTCGAGCAACTAATCAAGTCAATACACATAAGGGCGGTATATTTGCCTTTGGGCTATTAATGGGGGCTATTGGCAAATTAGAACAACTAGGATTACCAGTCAACACGCAAAGTATTTGCGATGAGGTCTCAGCAATTTGCCAAGGTATTGTTCAAAGCGAGCTAAAGCAAAATATACAAGCAAATTCTGTAGGCGAGAGGTTATTTAAACGCCACAATCTGACTGGTGCAAGAGGGGAAGCTGAATCAGGCTACGCAATAGTTAGAAATATCTCTCTTCCGATTTTTCAAAAAATGCAAAACAGTGGCTATGATGAAGAAACTTGCTTGCTACAAGCCATGTTGTACTTGCTTGCTTTTAATCAAGATACTAATGTCGTTTCAAGAGGAGGATTAGACGGATTGTATTTTGTCCAGCAAGAGGCGAAAAATCTTATTGATCAAGGTGGTATTATTCATTCTGACGGTCGAAAAAAATTATATCAACTTGATACCGAATTCATTAAACGTAATTTAAGTCCTGGCGGTTCGGCGGATTTAATTGCTATTACTTGGTTTTTGTCTGAGTATAACAAATAAGATAAACCAATAAGAAATAACCTTTATTTATGGGTATTAAAATAAAGGTATTTAATATTGTACACAACTATTGAAGCTAACAACTATTTAAGTAAACAGCTATTTAAGCAATTTTGGGGCTTTGATATCAGCCCCAATTTACCTTATAAGATATTATGCAATTATTGGTTAATTACATAGCTTACCTTATGTGCTTCGGTTGGTAGCGGAACCTCCCATTTATTTAATAACCGCTGAATGGTTTTATTGGGCAAAGTCGTATCACGCGCAGCATTTCGGCGATATAACTCTTTTTCTGGTTGTTCAATATATACAATTTTCACGTTGGCATGATAAGCGTAGAGTAAATCGAGCGCTTTTTGTCGCATTTCTTGCGATAAATGGGTCGCATTCCAAATAAAAGGTTGTTTTACTCTTAACCACTGTTTTACCTTGGCTAAGACAAACTGTATAACCTGCCCTTCATTTTCGCCATGCTTCAGTTTTAGTTCAGATCTGGCATCATCATAAGACGCAACAGGCCATGTTGGATAATGTTTGCTTACCCAACTATTTTTACCTGAAGCAGGTAAACCTGCTAGCATAATTACTTCCGATCCTTTTTGGGGATATAACGCATAATCAGGTAAGACATTACTTCCCCGAAAATATTGAACCCGAGTATAATCATCCACAAATTGGCGAGGGTGATATAAACACCCTTCTTCAAGTGCCAACTGTTTAAATAGCTCAACTTCATCAAGTGCTCTTTTTTTATCGGCACAAATGCGACCTTGCATATCCGCTTTAGCTTGTAGACATAACATCCAAATAGGTAGCTGCCACGATAAATGATGAATTAAATATTCAGGTGTTCTATTTTTTCGCTCTTCATTTAAAGCAAAAAAAGGGACTTGATGTACGCTAATGATTCGGCAAATTTGCTCTCTTAAATCAAACGGTACGCCCATTCGCCATAATAATATGCGACTATAAATCTCACCTTTTTTTGAGTGCCGAGGTTGGGTAATTTTACCTGTGATTTTATCAATTATAGTCGTTTCAGGCTTAGCTATATCATGCAATAAGGCTGTCATAAACAACACAAATTGTTCATCTTCTGTTGCATTAGCAAATTCACTCTGCCCCAATAATGCTCGGATAACCATTTGAGTGTGAATCCATACATTCCCTTCACCATGGTACATAGCATCTTGAGGTGTAGTTAACAAACGGTTTAATTCAGGAATACAGCTTAACCATGGGCTAAAATCATCCATTGCTATGGTGTGTGTTATTTGCTGTTTTAATGCTGGATAATTCATACCTTTCCTCCATTTATCAATCTGCTGTTCCAATTCACGGTTAATTGTGGTGTATAAAGTTCAACACCGTTGGCTAGTTGATTAGGAATAAACGGTTGTTCAGAATGGTGTTGCCCTGCATCTAAAATCGCTTGCACAAAATCGTGTCTAACCCATTTAAGACGATCAACTGTTTGTTCTTCCGATTCGATTTTTAGATATAATCCTTCCATAAAATCAGAATTATCACATTGCTGCCATGCTTTGGTTAAATCAAGTTTTTCGCGAGTTATAATTTTTTCAAAACAAGTTCGCCAATTAGCTGTTTTAGCCAAAGATTCCTTAACCAAATTCAATAATTCACTTAATTTAGCTGGTGCCGATCCTGCAAATAAAACTGGCACCGATAAAACAGGACCATCTGCTAGTAATTGATGCCGTTTTATCGTAGATAAAAAACAGTTTTGTTGCCTATCCCAAATATCAAACTCGCAAAAATAATGAGGCAGTGCGTCATAAAAAATTGCATGTTTTTTATGTA
This sequence comes from Gilliamella sp. HK2, assembly GCF_001690265.1. Taxonomy (NCBI): domain Bacteria; kingdom Pseudomonadati; phylum Pseudomonadota; class Gammaproteobacteria; order Orbales; family Orbaceae; genus Gilliamella; species Gilliamella sp. HK2. Next base: position 20,243 of record NZ_LZGV01000079.1, on the reverse strand, counting down.
GCCATTCACCATAAAGAATATAGCGATCTTCTAATCGTTCTAATAGCCAATATTCATGCACGCAAGCCCAGCGCCTTAATAGATTAAACTGGCGTTCTCGTGACCCCCCCATTAAATAATGCCCTCTAGATTGCAGCAATAGTTCTCCGCTGGCTGAAAAGCTAATAGCACAATTAGCGCCATCTAACTTTTCTTCAACAACGATATGTTGACCAACTAATTGATTATAAGGGCGTTGTCCATGTTCACTATCACCAAATTGTAAGCGAGAGCCTTCTAGGTGTGGTGTTCGTGGGTATTTAATTAATTCTAAATTTTGAATATAAGATTCCATTGTCATCACGTTTTCTCCAAAAAATAAGGGAAAACCGACAAGGCAAAAAATCTATAGATTGAATTGCAATAAAAGCGCTTAGGTAATACCTAGCAAAAGACAATATAATAGAGAATACCGTGTCGGCATTAAGATAAAGTGTTAACTACAGGCATTTTGCCACCTCACTAAAATTAAAATATAAGGTTAAAAAACGGCGCAATTATCAGCGGTTACAGACTAATTGTCAAGCGTCATTATAATAAATCGTTATGTACGCTAATAATAAACTAGAAAATTATTGTTAATAAACAAACTGTTTGTTACGATTTTTCACTTAAAATAGATATAAAGTAAATTTTAGTGAAATGAAAAATTCAATAAAATCAATGACTTTTCTGAATGATTTTTGTTGTTAGCATTGTGCTATTGAAAAGCGCTTAGCTCGCTAGCTTTGCTGGTTCGAAACTAAGTTTTACGCTGTATTAGCTCTTCTTTGATTGTTTATTCTTAATCAATATTATTACAGAAATCCTCCCAATTTTATCAGAGATAGTTTGATCTACCGTAATTGAGCAGTTTCGGTTGTATAATACCTTATGCCTATTTTATCTCTCGGCAAAATTTGAGCGGATAACCAAAGGTTTTCCCAATAACACATTGGGTAAAAAAACTTGAAAGCTTTTGCAAAAAATACTTATCAAAAACTTTCAGGTAGTTTTGTATTTCGCATAGCGGTTACCATAAAAAATCAATTAAAAAGAATAGAAAATTGCTTATTTAGGTGAATAATCAGCGCCAAAATAGTGAACACTTATTTTCGTTAATTCACCATTACTGATAATCTTTTTTATGCCATCATTAATATCTTTAGTTAACTGTTCGCCTTTATTCCCTTTGCTGATTAATAAATAGCTGTATGGTAAGGCAATTCGATCGGCATCATCGTTACTTAATTCTATTGTTTTCAAGTTAAGATTATGTTCATTAATTAATTGTGATAGCATCACTTTATCGATTAATTGAAAATCATATTGCCCTGTTTCAACATGCTGTAGCACAGGCAATAAATCCGCTTCACTATAGGTAATTTTGACGGGGTTATTAGGGTACTGTTGATTATATAACTCTAATGCGGTTGCATAGTTAAGGCCTGGATAAACTTCTGTCGATTTTCCATTAAGATCACTAAATTGTTTTATATCATTATTGTTTTTTGCCACCGCAATGGCGTATTGGTTTTGAAAAATAGGGGCAGAATAAAAATACTTTTCTTTCCGTTTTTCATTCATGGCGAAATTATTAGCGCCCACGTGATAACGTTGTGAGTCAAGCCCAGCTAAAATTGATGGAAATTCAGTAATTTCAAAACGAACCTCATATTGCGGTAACTGTGCAAATATTGCTTTTGCAACATCAATGTCATATCCCATTAACTCGCCTTGTCCATCTACTGTAGAAAAAGGACTAGGTGACCCAGACGTTGCAATAACAATTTTTTCTTTCCCTGTAGTTTTAGAGCCTATAGTTTTAGTGCCTTTATTTTGATTGTCGCAACTCGTTAAAAACAAAGCACCTAATATTAGAAAAAAATACCATTTTTTGCCGTTCATAATGCAATACCTCTCTTTGGTTTGGATCAATGTTTCGCTTATTTTGAGTGGTTTTTTAACTATATTTTAAATAAACCCCATATTCTTCATTTCAGTTAGGTGCTCGGGTTGATAACGAGCCATGCCCGTTTTCATTAAATCAAAACCTAAATTTTTATAAAACTCGACAGTTTGTGGGTGAGTATAAAGGATGATATTACAGTGTTGTACTCGCTCAACGAGTTTATCAACAATCAGCCTTCCATATTGTTGCCCATGGAGGCGTTTTACCAATGCAATGTTATATATTGCAGCTTGGCAAATACCATCAGATAATGCACGCCCTACGCCAACAACTCGATCTTTTTCCAGTAAAAATACCACAGCATAACTATTTCGAAACACCTGTTCTTGTGTCTTTGCGTCAAATGAGCTTAATCCATAAAAAGTCAGCAAATCAGCAACATCTTGCCAATTAATATCTTCACAATGTTGTTGAATAACAATTTTCATTCATGCTCCATTTATTAAATTTCGTAATCAATTTGCCCTGTTGAATAATATCTCGCTAAAAAATCTTTTGTTCTTTGTTGCGTCGGATTTGCAAATATCTGCTGTGGTGAACCATCTTCAATGATTTTGCCTTTATCTAAAAATAGCACTCTAGTTGCAATATCATGCACAAAACTCATTTCATGAGAAACTAAAATCATAGTAACGCCTGATTTAGCAGCTATTTTTATTGTTGCTAATACTTCACCCACTAACTCGGGATCAAGCGCTGAGGTTGGCTCATCAAGTAATAAGACTTTTGGCTCCATAGCTAATGCTCGAGCAATGGCAACTCGTTGCTGTTGCCCACCAGATAATTGTTTGGGATAGTGATAGATTCGTTCGCCGAGTCCTACTTGCACTAGTTTTTCGTGTGCTATCTGTTGTGCTTTATCCTTTGAGTATTTTTTGACAACAATTAGCCCTTCCATCACATTTTCTAAGGCATTTTTTTGTTGAAATAGATTGAATTGTTGAAATACCATTGCCGATTGTTGGCGAAATGTAACAATTTCATGTCTTTTTATACAACTCACATCAAGTTGAAAATTATCAATGCGAATCTTACCTTGCTTTGGCTTTTCTAATAAATTTAAACATCTCAAAAGCGTTGACTTACCCGCACCAGAAGCCCCAATAATCGCCACAATTTCAGCAGGGTGAATGTGAAAATTAAGGTGATTTAATATAAGATTATGATGAAAAGACAAGGTTAAATTTTGCACACTAATCATAATAATTTTCCTCGGCGATAACTTGGGGTGTTCGCACAATCAGAAATGGTTAAGCGCTTTTCCAAATATTTGACAATTAGTTCAATGATGATGGTTAAGACCCAATAAATTAATGCCAATGAAATATAAACTTCAAAATAACGGTAACTATGCCCTGCTAAGGTTTTGCCTCTGCCAGTCATTTCTGTGACTGAGCAGACAAACGCTAACGATGTACCTTTTAACAAACCAATCATTGCGTTACCTAAATTGGGCAATGCCACAATAAAAGCTTCAGGAATGACAATTCGACGTAACAACTGACTATAGGTCATGCCTAATGATTGGGCTGCTTCAATCTGTCCTTTATTAACAGACTGCAATGCCGCACGTATTGTTTCTGAATTATAAGCCGCCTCGTTGAAAGAAAATGCAATTAATACAAAAAGCATTGGGGGTATGCCATTGATATTATAATCAGTGCCATAAAAATAATTGATATAACGTAATAGAATGGGGATGCCATAAAAACTTAAATAGAGTTGCACCAATAATGGCGTGCCTCTGATAAAAGAGACAAAAACCGTCGCTATCGGTGATAATATTGGTATTTTATTCATTTTGACGATAGCAATCATTAACCCTAGAATGATGCCAAGTAGCATCGAGAAAAAGGTAATAAAAAGTGTTACAGGCAAGTAAGCAAGTAACGTTGGAATTTGGGTAAAAATCAATCCGACATCCAATATATTTGGCATTATAATTATCCCATTAAAATTATTGACTTGAACTAATCTGTTTGTCCCTGTTGTGTGGTGTATGCCAATTATTGACATCAGGCCCCAAAGGCAAAATGTCATAGGGATTATGCGCGCTATCTCCTAAAAAGTAGCCTTTTTTGATTGCCTGAAAATCCGTTGTTTCGCCAAAAGCAGGTATTTGATAAAGATCTCGAGCATAGGCCCATAAGTTAGGATAGTCGATAATCCGATTACGATTGGTTTTAAAAGCGCAATAGTAGGCAACATCAAATCGAGCCAAAGTAACATAAAGGCGAATATCAGAATCCGTAATTTGATCACCAAATAGGTAACGTGATTGGCTCAAACGCTGTTCCAATTTATCTAATTGATTAAAGACAAGATGATATGCATCTTCATAGGCTTTTTGCGTGCGTGCAAAACCCGCTTTATACACACCATTATTCACTTCATGAAATATTACATCATTTAGTGCGTCAATATCAGCACGTAATTTTTCAGGATAAAGGTCTGGAGCGCCAGTTTTATGAAAAGATTTAAATGCTGTTTCCCAATAATAAGTAAGCTTAAAATAATCATTATTGACAACTTTGCCTGTCTTAATATCAACCACCGTTGGCACTGTTGCTCTTTCTTCATATAGTGGATCGGTTGAAGCATAGATTTCAGGTAAATAGCGGATACCAAGCACAGGATCAACACCGCCAGCATCCAGTGAAAATTCCCAGCCCTTATTCGTTCTAATTGGGTTTACTTTACCTACACTGATGACATTGTCTAATCCCAATAATTTGATAGCAATCATTGAGCGATGTGCCCAAGGGCATATCGCGGCCCAAATTAAACGGTAACGACCAGCTTCAACAGGTAACTGTCCGGGTTTATCGCCAAATGGTGTGTCAAAGCGGTTTGCTTGGCGAACAAATGCCCCATTTTTGTCAATCTCATTATTTTCATTAGTAGCAATTTTTTCTATAGCTAAAGACATATGCTTACCTCTTATTATTTGGTACTGCAAAATGCAACTATCTGACAACTTAGTTCAATCTAACATCAAATATTTCGCAGATAAAATAACAAATAAGCATATTTATATAATTATCAATTATATAGAAGATAAGTTACGGTATAAAAATTGCCTTAATTAGGTTAACTATTTTCCTAAACGTTTATATAGCCTTTCAGGGCGGCCAATTTTGCCGTGATTAAGCTCGACCGTTAATAATTTTATTTGAACACAATACTCTAAGTATCGTCTGGCTGTTGTTTTACTAATATTGGCTTTTTCAACTATTTCATCAACGGTTAGTACGCTATCGGTCTGCATAAAAATGTCTTTCACTTTCTGTAAAGTGATTTCTTCAATACCTTTTGAGTGTCGATTCATGTTCACAAAGTCTTTTGTTTGTAAATTGAAAAGCTCATCAATTTTTCGTTGGTTGACATGTTTTTGTAGGCTTTGTCGATACAAAAAGAGTTCAAAACGTTCAAGTGAATGTTTTAAACGTTGGTAAGAAACTGGTTTAATCAAATAATCAAAAGCACCGTAACGAATGGCTTTACTACACGTTTCCATATCACTTGCTGCTGTAATAAAAATTACATAACAATCTAAATGATTATTAATAATATATTCAAATAATTCAATTCCTTTTCCATCAGGCAAATAATTATCCAGTAAAATCAATGTTGGTTTGAGTCTTTCAACCATGATTTTAGCTTCTTCTAGATTGGAAGCGATACCTATGACTTTAACTCTTGTATCTTTTTGAATAAATTCTGCATTTAACTCAGCTAGTATTGGCTCATCTTCGATAATAAGCACTTTAATGATATCTTCTTGAAACTCGTTCATATAATTACCTTTTATTATTTAGGGATAAATACAGAAAAAATGGTTCCATAGGGGATATTATCTTCAAATGTAATATAACCATTGGCCTTTTTTATGTAAGTTGAAACAAGGTGTAAACCAATACCATGTTCTTTACCCTCTTGTGATGTGACACCGGGTTCAAAAATTGAATTACGAATACTTTTATCAACACCACAACCTTGATCAGTCACTTCTAATACAATTTCGTCTGTTGCATCACTAAGATATAAATAAATTGTTTTATCTCCAAGATCATTTTTCAAACTCGCATTAAAAGCATTATCAAGCAAGTTACCTAAAATTGACATAAATTCTGTTTCAGCCATAAGTAAGGGCAATTCACTTAATTGGCAGGCAGGATCAAATATTAAATTTAAGCCTAGCTCATGCGCTTTTGAATATTTACCGATTAATAAACCACATACAGCTGGAACCTTAAAATGTTCCGTAATAAAATCTAGATTACTTTGATTATCTGCAGAGTGTAATGCAATAAAAGATTGAGCTTCTTCATACCGTTTCATATAAATTAAACCTGATAACGTTGCCAACCAATTAAGATGCTCATGCCTTAATGCACGTAAATTATCAACATACTGCTTCACTTGTGTTAATTGCATACTTAATGTATTAATATCGTCAAAGTTACGGAAAGTAATAACCCAACCTTGAATTTTATTATCGATCACCACGCGAACTTTGTTTGCAATCACGATAATATTATTGAAGTAACAAATATGATCGTGTATGTCTTCTGTTTGACTTTCATTTCTAAAAATAAAATCGGTTGATTGAATAAACTCGCTTAAATTATGTTTATGTAGCTCATCATCACTTATTTTAATATTCAACATAGTGCGAGCTGATTGATTAATATTGATAATGTTATAACTCAGATCGATTGCAATAACACCTTCAAAAATAGATTCCATAATCGATTTTTGGCTTTTTACCAGTAATGCAATTGCTTTAGGCTCTAAATTAAACATCTGTTGTTTTATTGCTTTTGAAAAAAAATAAGAAAAAATAAATAACGCTAAAAACAATAATGAACAACAAATAATAAATGGTATAACTTGTTGTATATGCAGTGCATTAATATCATCAATCATATAACCGACTGAAACAATACCTATAATTTTACCGTTATCAACGATCGGCGCTTTACCTCTTAATGCTAAACCAAGAGAACCCTCACTAATTGTGATGCTACTATTACCATTAAGAACCTCTTTGTTATCGCCACCAATCATAGGCGAGTGTAAAGGGCTATTAGCCGTATGGAATAGACGATTAGCTTTTGCATCACCAATAACAATATAGCTAGCATCACTTTGTTCAAATATATCTACGATGAGGTCGGCTATTTTTGATGTATCTTTATCTTTGACATATTGGATTAAACTTGGTAAAACAGATAGCTCTTTTGCTTGGATTTGAGCTTTTTCGCCTAGGCTACGATATAAATTAGTTTCTATCGTATTCCAAATATAGCTCTGTAATAACGCAAGCACAATCAACGAAAAAAACAGCAGCGATAAAAAAAGCTTTGTTGTAAACGATAACTGAATTTTTTTTCGCATTTTACATTTACTTCTCAAATTAAATTAAAATAATTCTAACATAGCATTAAAAAACATATAGCCGTTAAAACCATAAAAACCACAGTTAATTTATGATTTACATCACAAAAATTTTATTAATTTTTTGTAAAGATATGCTTATTGAATTTGAATAAGTAAAATCATTTTGGAGAAAAAAATAAATGGCGGATTTCAAGTCACTTGAAAATAAACGTAATCAAAAAGAATCAACGAGTAAGCCCTTTGAAGAAAGGCTAACCGGTTGGCCATATAATTGGTGGCGCCTAATGGACAATTATAAAATTGGTGTCATTCCATTACCATTATTTATTATTGCAGGCATCCTTATCTTTAGTGAAGTATTAGTAACGGGTAAACTGCCTAGTGAAATTGTTGTCATGGTAGTGACTTGTGCTTTTTTTGGTTTTTTATGTGGTGAAATCGGTAAACGTTTACCTATCATTGGGAAAATGGGTGCTGCAGCAATTTGTGCAACCTTTATTCCATCAGCATTAGTTTATTATGGTATTCTTCCTAAACCAGTTGTTGAAGCTACAACAAAATTCTATAAAGATACGCATATTCTGTATTTATATATTTGTTGTATCATTGTGGGCAGCATTATGAATATGGATAAGAAAACCCTTATTCAAGGCTTCTTAAAAATCTTCGGTCCAATGGTTTGTGGTGAAATTGTTGGTATGATTGTTGGTGTTGGTGTTGGTTATTTACTTGGTTTAACGCCATTTGAAACATTCTTCTTCTTAGTATTACCTATTATGGCTGGTGGTGTTGGTGAGGGGGCGATCCCACTTTCAATTGGATATGCATCAATTTTAGGTATGGAGCAAGGTGAAGCACTTGGGCGCGTATTACCAATTGTTATGTTAGGTGGTTTAACGGGTATTATCTGTGGTGGCATTTTAAATCGCATCGGTAAAGTTTATCCACACTTAACAGGTAACGGTCGATTATTGCCTGCATCTGCAGATGATGAAGTTATGGATAAAAAAGCTGCTAAAACTGAATCTATTATTGATGTAACAACCTTTGCTTCAGGTGTATTGTTAGCCGCTATTCTTTATATGGTTGGTATGATTGGGCATAAAGTAACGGGTATTCCAGCACCAGTAGGAATGTTATTTGCTGCAGTTTTTGTTAAACTAATTTCTGGTGTTTCGCCTAAAGTATTAAGTGGTTCACAAGTTGTTTACAAATTTTTCCAAACCTCAGTTACCTATCCAATTTTATTTGCGGTAGGTGTGGCAATTACACCATGGGATAAAATTGTTGCAGCTTTCACTATTACAAACTTAATTGTTATTGTTTGTACTGTAGTTAGCCTAGTTACCACTGGTTTCTTTGTTGCTAAAAAACTTGGTATGTACCCAGTTGATGCAGCAGTTATCTCATGTTGCCAAAGTGGTCAAGGTGGAACAGGTGATGTGGCAATCTTAACAGCTGCAGAACGTATGGAACTTATGCCATTTGCACAAATTGCAACTCGTATTGGTGGTGCAATCAATGTATCTGTATCATTACTCATTCTCGGCAATTTCTTAGTATAGAATTTACATATTAACGAACAGCCTTGGTTTATACTAAGGTTGTTTATTTTTATTTCATATTTACTATCAACACCAACAGCTTTTAAGGAGTTTTCATGAAGCTTGTCAGTTATCTTGTCTCTGGTAGAGCAAGTTTTGGTCTTCTCACTCAAAATGGCATTATTGATTTAAAAGAAAAATTGGGCGATAAATACGTTGACTTAAAATCGCTACTTGCTGATGAGGAAGGGCTATCTATTGCCAAAACCTACCTAGATGCCCCAAGTGACATTGAAGAGCAAGACATTACTTATTTACCTGTTATTCCAAACCCAAACAAAATTTTATGTGTTGGTATGAATTATGCTGAAAAACGTGCAGAATTTAATGAAACCAGCTCTGCTCCTACGCTTTTTGTTCGTTTTCCAGATTCACAAACCGGTCATAAAACCAACATTATTAAACCAGCCATTACTAATGAATTGGATTATGAAGGCGAATTAGCTATTATTATTGGTAAAACTGGTTTTCGCATTAAACAAGAAGATGCGTTATCTTATGTAGCTGGTTATAGTTGTTATATGGATGGTTCTATTCGTGATTGGCAATATACCTGGTTTACCGCAGGTAAGAACTGGCCAAATACTGGTGCATTTGGCCCATGCATTACAACGCGCGATGAGATTCCAGATCCAAAAGCGCTTTCTTTAACCACCTATTTAAATGGGAAAGAAATGCAACATGATTCAATTAAGAATCTTGTGCATACTGTACCTGAATTAATTTCTTATATTAGTACTTTTACCCATTTATCTCCGGGAGATGTGATTCTTACTGGCTCACCAGGTGGTGTTGGTAAAAAACGCAATCCACCTGTATTTATGCAAGATGGTGATAAAATAGAAGTTGAAATCACGGGTATTGGTCGTTTAACCAATTATGTAGTAGCTGAAAAAAGGTAAACTCATGTACGATTTGGTTGATTACACGGTTATTGATATTTCTAAGTCAGAGCAAGATTATCAAGAAATTGAGCAGTTATTACTGCGATCTGATCTCAAGCTAGATCCACAAGTTACTCTTTTTGTTGTAGCGAAAATTAGCGCTAAAATTATAGCTTGTGCTGGTATTGATCGTGATATTATAAAATGTGTTGCTATTGATCCAGATTACCGTGGCAATCAACTAAATCTAACTTTAATGGATTACACAATAAAATATGCCAATGAAAATGGCTATTTTCACCTTTTTTTATATACCAAGCCTGAAAATATAGATTTTTTTAAAGGATGTGGTTTTTACCCTATTGTTGAAATTACAGGGCTAGTTGTTCTAATGGAAAACAATCCTGTTGGAATTAAGCAGTATTGTAAAAAGCTAAATGCACAACAAAAAGCAGGGAAAAAAATTGGTAGTATTGTAATGAATGCCAACCCTTTTACTAAAGGGCATCAATATCTTATCCAATATGCAGCAAGCCAATGTGATTGGTTGCATGTTTTTGTCGTCAATGAAAATGCTTCATTATTTTCATTTGATACACGCTTAAAGTTAGTTAAAGATGGCACTCAACAAATAAAAAATGTTACTGTGCATGCAAGCTCACCTTATATTATATCAAGAGCAACATTCCCAACTTACTTTCTAAAAGATAAGGCAAAAATTGATCGAGCTTATATGGGCATCGATTTACTTATATTCCGAAATTATATTGCTCCAACGCTTAATATTAACTATCGATTTGTTGGAACTGAACCCTATGATGAAGTCACCAAAGCTTATAATGAAGCGATGTGTTATTGGTTAGAAGATAAAACGATTAGTAATTGCCCTGCTATTACTGTTGTTGAAGTTCAGCGAATAACTGAAGGCGATACTATCATATCTGCCTCAGTCGTGAGAGAATTATTGGCATCTGAGCAATATGAACAGGTAAAAAAGTTAGTTCCATCGACAACATGGGATTACCTTTCAGCTAATTTGGATAAATTTAAAATTTAATACATTTTAAAAGGTAGCAAAATGAAAATACAAAAAGAAGCCATGGCAGGGACTCTTGAATCTAGCGATTTGTTAGTCAAAGTCATGCCAAACACGGGGATCGAAATTGTCATTAATAGTGATGTTAATAAACAATTTGGCGATCAAATCCGCGCGGTTGTTGAACAAACTTTAAATGAGCTTAATGTCACTGATGGTTTAATCATTATCGATGATAAAGGTGCACTGGATTGTGCTATTAAAGCAAGAATTCAATGTGCGGTATTACGTGGCGCAGAAGAAGAAAACTTAGATTGGAGTAAATTACTATGAAAAAATTACGTCGAAGTATGCTATTTCTTCCAGGTGCAAACGCTGCCATGTTGTCGACTTCGTTTGTTTATAAACCTGATTCAATTATGTTTGATCTTGAAGACGCCGTTTCAATTAAAGAAAAAGATTCAGCTCGTTTATTAGTTGCCCAAACATTACTGCTTCCTGTGTATAAAGAACACGGAATTGAAACAGTAGTTCGAATCAATGCACTTGATACTCCATTTGGCTTAAAAGACCTTGAGGCAGTAGTAAGAGCTGGCGTTGACGTTGTGCGCTTACCAATGACTAACTGTGCCGAAGATATCCATGAGTTAGAAGCGCACGTTGAAAGAATCGAAAAAGAGTGTGGACGTGAAGTTGGTAGCACCAAATTAATGGCTGCAATTGAATCGGCACAAGGTGTAGTTAATGCTGTTTCTATTGCTAAAGCTTCTCCACGTTTAATTGGTATTGCGTTAGCAGCATTTGATTATCTTGTTGATATGCAAACTGAGCGAGGTGATGGCACAGAGTTATTCTATGCTCGTTGTGCAGTACTACATGCAGCGCGTGTAGCCAAAATTGATGCTTTTGATGTGGTTTATTCTAATGTTAATGATGATGAAGGTTTCTTAAAAGAAGTCAGCTTAATTAAAAAATTAGGTTATAACGGTAAATCACTGATTAATCCAAGACAAATTGAGTTACTACATAACGCATATGCACCAACAGCGGCTGAAGTTGAACACGCCCAAAAAGTGGTTGAAGCAGCAGAAGAAGGTGAAAGAAAAGGTCTTGGCGTTATCTCTCTAAACGGCAAAATGATTGATGCACCGATTATTGCTCGTGCTAGAAAAGTTATTGAGCTAGCCAAGTATTCTGGTGTACGTAAAGAAATTTGATAGGATTGAAAAATGACTACTTCCATAAATAAAAAAATTGATGATTTGCTTAAACAGCATCCTGATCTCAAGAATATCACGCCATTTATTGACGCTAATGCCACGACTCCATATTTAAAAGATGAGTCTAAATATACGCGTAAATTGTGCGACTCTATTGAACAAGCAATCAAAAAATGTGAATTACGTGATGGTATGACTATTTCTTTCCATCATGCATTTCGTGAAGGCGATAAAGTTATCAACAAAGTAGTTGAAACTATTAGCAAATTAGGGATTAAAAATTTAACATTAGCATCAAGCTCACTATTAAGCTGTAATGCTGCACTGATTCCTCATATAGAATCAGGTGTGGTTACTAAAATTTATACCTCTGGTTTACGCGGTAAATTAGCCGATGCGATTTCTCATGGTTTAATGGAAAATCCTGTCCATATCCATTCTCATGGCGGGCGGGTAAAACTTATCCCAAACGGTGAAATTAAAATTGTTCTCGCCTTTTTAGCTGTATCGACAGCGGATGAGCAAGGTAATGCTAATGGTGTATCAGGCAAATCACAATGTGGTGCTCTTGGTTATGCGATGGTTGATGCACAATTTGCTAAAAAAGTGGTTTTATTGACTGAAGATATTGTTGGGTATCCTAATCATCCAGCAAGCATTCGTCAGGATCAAGTCGACTATATCGTTAAAGTGGATGAAGTCGGTGATCCAACAAAAATTAGCGTAGGTGCCGCACGAATTACAAGTAACCCTCGAGAGTTAATGATTGCTCGTTATGCCGCAGATGTTATTGAACATTCTGGGTATTTCAAAGATGGCTTTTCAATTCAAACAGGTTCAGGTGCCTCTTCAACTGCTGCCACTCGTTTCCTTGAGAACCGTATGCGCGCACAAAACATTACTGCATCGTTTGCATTAGGTGGTATTACAGCAAGCATTGTTGATTTGCATGAAAAAGGATTGGTTAAACGTTTATTAGATACGCAGAGCTTTGATGGCGCTGCTGGGCAATCTTTAGGGCGTAATAAAGATCATATTGAAGTATCAACTAATGTTTATGCAAACCCGGCATCTAAAGGGGCTAGCGTCGACGAGTTAGATATTGTGATTCTAAGTGCGCTAGAAATTGACCTCGATTTTAATGTTAATGTTTTAACTGGTTCTGATGGTGTTATGCGTGGTGCGTCAGGTGGTCACTGTGACACAGCTGCTGGTGCAAACTTAACAATTATTGTTGCACCATTAATTCGTAGTCGTATCCCTACTGTGATTAAAAAAGTAACAACAGTTGTAACGCCAGGGGAGAGTGTCGATGTTCTTGTTACTGACCATGGTATAGCTGTTAATCCTGCTCGTCCTGAAATTGCAGAGCGTTTAAAAGCAGCAAATTTACCAGTCATGAGTATTGAAGAGCTCTATCAACGCGCTGTTTCTTTAACTGGAGAACCAAAACCAATTGAATTCAAAGATAAAATCGTTGGTATTGTCCATTTCCGCGATGGCTCTGTTATTGATGTCGTTCGTGAAGTTAAAGATTAATTTTCGCTAACCTGCCAATATGACCATAGCCTGATATGTAAAAGTATCAGGCTATACTAATTTCTATTCTATATTACTTTTTATTCAATGAAAAAAATGTTGATTAAATTTTCTGATGGTACACCAATTAGCCTTGAACAAATGTTATTAGCCAAGGAACAGCGTGTAAAAAATCAAAAACAGGCGATAACATGTTATGAACAACCCATCATATCGTTAAGCTTAGTCATTCCTGGTACTATAAAAAACAGTAGTGGCGCACGTTATCTTTTTGATGAAGCAATTAAGGCTCTCCATCGCTGCTTTTTACAAAATGGTATCCTGATAATAAATGAACAGCATTATCATCATAAAACTGGTTCAGAGGCTATTATGGCTATAAAGTGTTCAGCTAATATGCTCAAACAATATTGTATGGATATTGAAGATAATCACCCATTAGGGCGTTTGTGGGATATTGATGTTATTGACCCTATTACAAAAAAAAGTCTTTCACGTTCGCAATTTGAAGATCAACCAAGGCAATGTTTAGTTTGTCATGAAGTAGCAAAAGTATGTGCTCGAGCTAAACGGCATTCTGCTAGCGAAATTTTTAAGGTAATTGAAGAAAAGATTGAAAATTTCAGAAAAAATATAGAGTACGCAAAAACAAGTCATAAATAAAGGGTTGATGAAATCATATAACAACGATAGCCATCAACCTTATTCATATTTTAGACTTAAATTAAATGTTCTCAAGCGCTTGCTGTAAATCTTTCAGTAAGTCAGCAATATCTTCCAAACCAACGGAAATTCGCAATAATTGATCTGATATACCTGCTGTTTTTCGTGCTTCAGCACTAATCCCTGAATGTGTCATAGTTGCAGGATGGCATACAAGGCTTTCAACACCGCCGAGCGATTGAGCTAAGGTAAAAATATTAAGTGCCTTTAAAAATTTCGGCATTACATCATCATCGCCAGCTAATTCAAAACTTAGCAAAGAACCAAAACCTTTTTGTTGCTTTTTAGCTATATCATGCCCAAGGTTTGAAGATAACGATGGATGGTAAACTTTTGCTATTTTAGGGTGATTAACTAAAAAATCTACAACTTTTTGGGCGTTATCCTGCTGTACTGCTACTCTAGCAGCAAGGGTCCGTAATCCACGCAATAATAGATAACTATCAAATGATGAAGTAAGTGTACCAATATTGTTTGCCCACCATAATACTTCTGTAGCGAGTTGTTGATCTTTAAAAACTAAAATGCCAGCAAGTAAATCCGAATGCCCGTTTAAAAATTTGGTACAAGAATGGGTAACAATATCAGCACCAAGTTCTAATGGTTTTTGCAAAATAGGCGTCATAAAGGTATTATCGACTAAAACCAAAGCGCCAACGTTATGTGCTTGCTGCGCAATTTCTTTAATATCTACAACTCGGAGCAAGGGGTTGCTTGGTGTTTCAATTAATACTAATTTAGGATGTAAACTCAATGTTTCTTGCAATGCGGCAGGATCAGATTGATCAACGAATTTTACTTTAAAGTAGCCTTTTTGGCTTAAACTATTAAAAAGCCGATAGCTGCCACCATAACAATCATGAGGAGCAACAACTACATCGTTTGGTGCTAACAAGGCAACACTAATAAGGTGGATGGCAGACATACCGCAGTTAGTTAAAATAGCATCTACACCACCTTCTAATTTTGCAACTGTTTGCTCGACTAAGCGGCGGCTTGGATTTGCTTTTCTTGCATAGTCAAACTCTCTTGGCTTAGCAAATTCTTCATAACGATAACAAGTAGATGGAGTGATAACTGGTACAACACTGCCATATTGCTCATCAGTATTGAGTCCACCACGAACAGCAATGGTTCCTTGGCTTAATTTGTTAAATTGATTAGCCATAATAACCTTCCTCTAAATAGTACTTTGTTTAGCTCAAGAATAGATTGTATAAGAATAACACATTACAAAAAGACGTCAACATGTCTAGACGTCTAACTATCTTGGTGTGTAGATTGCAGCAAAATCAAAAAAACGTTAAAATTACCCACATTATTTATGATGTAATTTGGTGAAAATATTATGGAATGGAATGGCGAGTATATCAGCCCCTATGCAGAGCATGGCAAAAAAAGCGAGCAAGTAAAAAAAATCACAGTGTCGATTCCGTTAAAAGTATTAAAAATATTGACTGATGAGCGCACTCGCCGACAAGTTAATAATTTACGTCATGCAACAAATAGCGAATTATTATGTGAAGCTTTTCTTCATGCTTATACTGGTCAACCATTACCTTGCGATAATGATTTACAAAAAGATCGTGAAGACGGTATTCCTGAACAAGCTCAGAAAATGATGCGAGATTTAGGTATTGATCCTAACTTACTTGATGAGTAAGTGCTGACTAAATAATCAACAATACTTAAAATAATCAATATTCAAAAACAACAAAAGGCGCATTATGCGCCTTTTATTTACTAAGCGTTAAAAATTATTTTTTACCGCCAACCATAGCAAAACGTTGCTTGAATTTATCTACACGACCGCCAGTTGCAACATCACGTTGTTTACCAGTATAGAATGGGTGGCACTCACCACATACGTCAAGATGAATATCATGACCAATAGTCGAATGAGTTTTAATAACATTACCACAAGAGCAAGTTGCGCTAATTGCAGTATATTCTGGATGGATACCTTCTTTCATAATAAACCTCTGTAGTCTGTTTGTGTCGCTATATAAATGGCTATAAAGCAAAATTTATACACCACACAAGTGTTAAAAAACATGATAAGGTTGCGAATTATACGACCAATGGCTGTTATAATCAAGCCATAAAAAAACAATCAGACTGATAGCTGGCCAATTGTGACTTGCAGTTCAATTTTTTCACCATTTCGCAAAACTATAATGGGGACAATCGTTCCTGGTTTCAACTCAGCGATTTGATCCATTGTTTCCACAATAGATTTAACTGGCTTATTATTTACCATAATTAAGATATCATTAGCCAGAACACCTGCTTGTAACGAAGGACCTTCTGTATTGGTAACTAAAATACCTAATACTATTGGTATCTCACTTGGGTTTTGCGTTGGAGCAAATTCTAATCCATCAATACCTATATAACCTCGAATAATTTTGCCATCCTGAATCAATTTATTCATGATCTTTACAGCTAAAGAAGCTGGAATTGCAAATCCAATACCCTCAGGAATATCATTACCTAGGTTTTTTGCAAAGGTGAGGGTATTAATTCCCATTAATTCACCTTTGGTATTAACTAGCGCTCCTCCAGAATTACCATGATTAATTGATGCGTCAGTTTGTATAAAATTCTGTCTTCTATACGGACTTAACCCATCACGACCTGTAGCACTAATAATACCTTGTGTTATTGTTTGCCCTATATTGTAAGGATTGCCTATAGCTAACACAACATCTCCAATTTTGGGCTCACGCTGGGGATTAATGAGTATAGTTGGAATATTAGAGGCATCTATTTTTAATACAGCAATATCAACAAGCTTATCAGAGCCTACTGATAAAGCCTCGAAAATTCGTCCATCTTGTAGTGCAACAATAATTTGTTCTGCATCCTCAACAACGTGATAATTAGTAATAATATATCCCTGTTTACTCATAATTACCCCAGAGCCAAGCGGAGTAATTGGGCTATCTTGAGACGTTTGGGAAACAGAATTAATCGAACGACTGTAAATGTTAACGACTGCTGGAGCAGCAACGTTGACAGCTCTAGAATAGCTTAGTGGACCATCGCTAAAAATTGATCCTGAAAAATTTACTTGATTTCCATTTCGTAACGTAGGAAAAACAATTAATAAGATAATAGCGAAAATAGTTCCAATTAATATTGACCATAGAATTTTCTTGAGCATTGGAATCAGAATGATAGAGGGAACAATGGTTAGAATTTTAACACATCTATATAAGGGTTAAAATGATGTTTTCATCGATGTCTAAACATCGATGAAATAAAGCAAAATAATTACCGTAAAATCAAATATAAGCGGCTATTGCCACGAATAATATTCAATGCAATTACAGATGGGCTACTATCAATAATTTTGCGAAGATCTGCAATATTAGTTACTCTTTCTTTATTAACCCCAGTAATAAGATCACCTTCTTGCAAGCTAAGTCGAGATGCTGGCGAGTTCTTAATGAGTTTTTCTATTAAAACGCCTTTTTGCCCTTTAATTTCCCCATTACTAAGTGTTGCACCATCAAGAGCTGTATGAAGTGATTTTGCTTCGGTTACTGCCTCATCACTGTTTTTGAGTTTTACCTCAACAGACATTTTTTTACCATCTCGAATTAAGCCTAATGTTACAGTTCGCCCTGCGCCTGTTGTTGCAATCTTTGCACGTAATTGAGCAAAACTATCAATAGGTTTACTGTCCATCGAAATAATGATATCGCCAGATTTAATTCCTGCAGCCTGCGCAGCTGAGTTTTCTATCACCTCACTAACAAAAGCGCCCTTTTGAACATCAACATCAAATGCTTTTGCTATATCTGATGTTAGCTCATTCCCTTTGATTCCTAACACGCCACGTTTAACTTCACCAAACTCAATAAGTTGCGAAGTTAAGCTTTTCACCATATTACTAGGAATAGCAAACCCGATACCTATATTCCCACCGTTTGGTGCAATAATCGCTGTATTAATACCAACAAGCTCACCATTTAAATTGATAAGTGCGCCTCCAGAGTTCCCTTGGTTAATTGAAGCATCTGTTTGGATAAAATTTTCGAAACCATTCATATTAAGCCCACTACGAGCCAAAGCAGAAATGATCCCCGAAGTAACCGTTTGACCAATGCCAAATGGATTACCAATCGCAACAGCATAATCGCCAACACGCAAATTATCCGAATCCGCCAATTTAATTGCCGTTAATTTTTTTGCATCGTCGATTTTAAGTAATGCAATATCACTTTGTGGATCTTTGCCGATTAATTTCGCTTTAAATTCATGCCCATCATTTAGAGCAACCGTAATTTTATCGGCACCATCAATAACATGATTATTGGTAACAACATAACCTTTTTCAGCATCAATAATCACACCTGATCCTAACCCTGTAAAAGATCTTGATTGACTATCAGGATAACCAAAAAATCGTCTAAATTCCTCAGGCATATTATTTTGCATTTGAGTAGTGCCTTCAACTTTAATACTAACAACGGAAGGCAATACCGTTTCTAGCATAGGTGCTAAACTGGGAAGCTGAGCACTGTTCTCAGTTGTCATAGAAGGAAAAGAAGCATAAGCATTCGGAAGCGTAGATAAACTTAGTCCTAAACTTAAAGCTAAAATACTTAGCAATTTTTTTCGATCTTTTAATGAATTAATCATCTTATAACTCTCGCTTTTACAAAAATTAATCTCTATAAAAATGCTTTGCCATTGGTTAACGGCGTATTAAACTATAATTGTTAAGATTTATTTTCATCTGTTTTAAATAAACCAGAAGAATTATCCGAATAGTCTCTAGGTTGCTTATCAAGCGTAATTTCTTTTGTTTCATCGGGATTAGAGCTAGAATCAAAATCCAAAGATGCAACGTTATCACTATCAATAAATTGACCAGAGCTTTCAGCCATATGTTGATAAAGACGGCGAAAATCTTTAGCCATATTATCCAATATTTCTGCACTATGAGAAAAATGTTTAGCAATCATTTGTTTTTGTGCTATTAATTCATCTTTTGTTTGATCTAACTCTTGTTTTACTTTGGCATATTTACGAGCTTTAGGGCTAATGACGCTTATAAAAATAAAACCAATAATAAAGCCGATTACTAATCCAATTATAAGATAAGTCAGCATATCTCTATCCATAATTCACTCCCTGTATTTTTAATATATATAATTTTATAAAATTGAAAATCAATTGCCAGCACTTATTTTGCATGGTTGGCAAGTTTTATCAATTGTTTTTTTAGCTTTTCTGGGGCATTTTCAGCTAATGCATATAAAAGCTTTGCACTTGCGGGCGTTATTACACTCGAAGCGAAAGACGATTTAGATTTCTGAAAATTACACTCCGCCAATTTTACAGAAATATTCGGATTAATCTGATATTGGATAGAAGATAAAGAAGGTAAGATACTTGTTCGTATGCTCGATATTAAATTACTTTGTTCATACTTCAATCTCGTCAACCAACCAGCTGAACTTACTTCTAAAATCAACACTCCATTCCGATAATTAGCAACTTTGCATTGTTGATTCAATGGTGATGGCAATAAATCGTTGATAGCCTTATCCAAAGTTCTTAATGCATTAGTTCTATCTTGAATCTTAGACAAACAAGAGGTTTTTGTCAAAATTGACGTTAATCTTTCTGGTTGGTTAAAACGCATATCTTGGCATCCTCTCTTTTCTCAATCAATAAAAATAAATTTCTTCTAAAAACCAAAAAAAGAATTAGCCTAATAATTTACCTTATTTATAATCAAAAGTCTTATTGAAAATAATTTATTTACAGTTTCTGCATAACTTTACGAAAAAGAAAACAATAATTAGTAATTATAAATAATAGATAAAA